>NZ_JBSPEZ010000051.1:0-1080 GCF_053848845.1 Amedibacillus sp. YH-ame6 | reverse complement strand
CTCGCTTTATTCAACATTGCGATTTGTTCTCTATACCAATTATTTTCTTGTTCTAACTTACTGTTTTCATTTGCTAATTCATCTCTATTGATAAGCAAATCGATGAGTTCTTCTTGACTCATCAATTGCAGTTTTGTTTTGATTTCTTCTCTGTTTTTCATGTCTTAATTATACCACATTTTACACCAAAATACACGATATTTATAGGCTTTTTTCACTGTTTTATACAAACATTGGTTTACTCTTTTTGAAGGCTGTTTTTTGGTCAATTCGTAAACCTTCTAATAACCATTTTAACTGTTGTTGGGAAAGAATGATGGTTCCTTCTTCATTCTTAACCCATTTAAAGTGTCCCTTATCTAAACGCT
This sequence comes from Amedibacillus sp. YH-ame6, assembly GCF_053848845.1. Taxonomy (NCBI): domain Bacteria; kingdom Bacillati; phylum Bacillota; class Erysipelotrichia; order Erysipelotrichales; family Erysipelotrichaceae; genus Amedibacillus; species Amedibacillus sp. YH-ame6. The sequence goes on along the minus strand of NZ_JBSPEZ010000051.1, from coordinate 712 downwards.
TATATAAAAGCCAGAACCCACTCCCATCCCAGTACAAACACTTGATCTTATTGCGATGTCGATTGCAGAAAATATACAAAGCATCCTCAAAAGGATTAAGATGATGTATATCTTGTATAAGGGATGCATAACCATCGATTCCTTTTCGCAGATCTGTGTAGTTTTTAACCATATATATTTGTGCTATCTCCTGAAACTGTATCATTGTAATGCCTTCATGATTTTGCGTAGTCCTTCATCATCCAATGAAGCATCTACTGATAAAGAAACTCCATTCATTACGAATGAAATTCTTTTCTGTTCTTTGCATTTCACTGGTACAATACTGACTTCATCTGCTTTGTTTACAGATTGGTATTTATGGTTCTTGAAACTCTGATAAGGAAGACTACGCTCTCTACAGAATCGTTTCATATTCAATCCTGATAATTGCTGTTCTTTGTGTAGCTTTTCCCAATCATAATCATATTTTACTGGCATTGACTTCACCTCCTGTTGAATATATTATCCTACAGGGATTCTTATTTTTCTAGATGGGCTGTATTAGACGCTTACATTATAAAAAATAAAAATCTAGATTAATTGGCAAAATCGAGTAGGAGATAAATAATTATTTTATTTATCGTCCTCTCACACCACCGTACGTACGGTTCCGTATACGGCGGTTCAGTATATTTTATATAGAATTGTTTCGATAGAGGGTTTCCATTGC
>NZ_JBSPEZ010000050.1:0-1245 GCF_053848845.1 Amedibacillus sp. YH-ame6 | reverse complement strand
TGTCAACCGTTTTTGAAAATGTCTCAAAAAAGATGAAACATAAGCGAAAATAAAATCTCTCACTAAAATGGCAGATCATCATAGATAAAGGCATTATCAGTAATCGGTGATGAGGGAATCAGTAATTGCCTGGTATAGTCTTCATACATGTCCTTCACAAGGCGAAAACCATCAATAAAGCTTGCTAAATATCCTGCTTCATTATAAACGCACCAGGGGTTGTGATAAAAATTATTACCATCCTTGACCCATTCGTTTAAGTCAGCTAGTTCTTCTGAAGTTATGTTGATTGCACGGAAGTATGTTTTAGTTTCTTCCAATGTATAAGGAGTACCATAAGTCATCGTAAGACCATATGGATTGTAATTCTCTCTATGTTTTAGTATGTTCATATTATGCCTCCATGCACGTTTGCGATTGCTGCGTTATATTAGCTTTGCTCGCATACTTTTCGAAGTTACTGGCTCTCCAAGGATGCGTCATTGAAGGAATGATTTGCTTTCTTATCTTAGGCCTTTGTGAGCCATCTAAAGATGGTGATGTCATTGCTCTTTTTTCTACCTTTTCCAATATATAAACATGTTCATCGATGGTAAGATATTTTACTTTATCGAATGCCTCTATAACTAATGCTTTTGTACCCTTGCTGAAAAATTGTTTTACACCATTGCTGTTCAGTGGCAGATAATACTCGTTTTTGAACTTTATGCAGTGTCCCGCATCAATAACACGTGGTGATAATACTGCGAGGATTTGGTTTATTCTGTCTTTATCAGGTTGCTTAACGAAGACATTTTTGTTATCATGTATAGGCAATGAGAACTGTTTGTTGAATTTTTCTTTGTAGTGGGAGAGAAATGCATTAGCGCCCTCCAGCGTAGTTATTCCATTGAGGCGAAACTCAATGGGGAGTCTGGTTTGAAGCGTTTGAAACAGCCGCTCAACGCGTCCTTTTGCTTGTGCTACACTGGTTGTTCTGATCTCAGTTCCCAGTATGGAACAAGCATAGGAAAACTGAGTGAAGGTATCCTTTTCAATGTTGGGAGAGGATATCTTTTTATATTCGAATACGGTTCTTCTATCTGTTAGAAAGGCATAAGGAATTCCATAAGAATTAAGTGTTTGATAGAGGACATTGTAATAGCCATTCAATGTCTCTTGATTGTCCATAAATAGACCAGTAAGCAATCCTGTTGAATCGTCGATGGCTGCGTGTAAGGTAGACTTTTTGCTTCCATACCAAAG
>NZ_JBSPEZ010000049.1:0-1926 GCF_053848845.1 Amedibacillus sp. YH-ame6 | reverse complement strand
TCGCGTCCTTCTTCAGTTTCAAGTGCCAAGGCATCCACCGTACGCCCTTATTCGCTTAATCACTAAGCATTTTTTATTTATTTATACTCTCTTTCAAGAGTTGGTTTTCGCTTGAGTTTTTTTTACTGTTTGTTTAACTGTTTTTTTGCTTTCTCATGTGAATATCTTAGTCTTCAACTTACGTTTTAGACCTCAATATCTTTTTTTTGATGTCATTCAGTTTTCAAAGATCGATTCCCCTCCTCCTTCTTTAGAAGAAAAAGGTTCCTTAGGAAGATTTTTCGGTCTTCCAAAACCGAACAGGAAATTCATTGCTTTTCGCTTGTGTTACTTTTGTACTTTCTCCTTAGAAAGGAGGTGATCCATCCCCACGTTCCCGTAGGGATACCTTGTTACGACTTAACCCCAGTCATCGGTCCTACCTTCGACGGCTCACTCCCTTACGGGTTATGCCACCGGCTTCGGGTATTACTGACTCCCATGGTTTGACGGGCGGTGTGTACAAGGCCCGAGAACGTATTCACCGCAGCATGCTGATCTGCGATTACTAGCGATTCCGACTTCATGGAGTCGAGTTGCAGACTCCAATCCGAACTGAGACGTCCTTTATGAGATTTGCTTGCATTCACATGCTTGCTCCTCTTTGTAGACGCCATTGTAGTACGTGTGTAGCCCAGGCCATAAGGGGCATGATGATTTGACGTCATCCCCACCTTCCTCCGGTTTATCACCGGCAGTCTCGCATGAGTCCCCAACTTAATGATGGTAACATGCGACAAGGGTTGCGCTCGTTGCGGGACTTAACCCAACATCTCACGACACGAGCTGACGACAACCATGCACCACCTGTGTGATTTATAGCTATCTCCCTATCTCTAGGGTATTTAAATCCATGTCAAGGCCTGGTAAGGTTCTTCGCGTTGCTTCGAATTAAACCACATACTCCACCGCTTGTGCGGGCCCCCGTCAATTCCTTTGAGTTTCACACTTGCGTGCATACTCCCCAGGCGGAGAACTTATTGCGTTAACTGCAGCACTGAATTTCTCCAACACTTAGTTCTCATCGTTTACGGCGTGGACTACTAGGGTATCTAATCCTATTTGCTCCCCACGCTTTCGTGCCTCAGTGTCAGTTACAGACCAGGCGACCGCCTTCGCCACTGGTGTTCCTCCATATATCTACGCATTTTACCGCTACACATGGAATTCCATCGCCCTCTTCTGTACTCTAGCTCATCAGTTTCCAAAGCATACAACAGTTGAGCTGTTGCCTTTTACTTCAGACTTAATGTGCCACCTACGCACCCTTTACGCCCAATCATTCCGGATAACGCTCGCCACCTACGTATTACCGCGGCTGCTGGCACGTAGTTAGCCGTGGCTTTCTGGTAAGATACCGTCACTCAGTTAGCATTTCCTCTAACTGCCGTTCTTCTCTTACAACAGAGCTTTACGATCCGAAAACCTTCTTCACTCACGCGGCATTGCTCGTTCAGAGTTTCCTCCATTGACGAAAATTCCCTACTGCTGCCTCCCGTAGGAGTTTGGGCCGTGTCTCAGTCCCAATGTGGCCGTTCACCCTCTCAGGTCGGCTACGCATCGTCGCCTTGGTGGGCCGTTACCTCACCAACTAGCTAATGCGCCGCAGATCCATCCATGTTCAGAGCTGACGCTCCTTTAATAATGAAGAGATGCCTCTTCATTACCTATCCGGTTTTAGCTACCGTTTCCAGCAGTTATCCCAGGCACATGGGCAGGTTATCTACGTGTTACTCACCCGTTCGCCACTAAGTCTTTTTGAAAGCAAGCTTTCTAAAGACTTCGTTCGACTTGCATGTATTAGGCATGCCGCCAGCGTTCATCCTGAGCCAGGATCAAACTCTCCATTTGATTTAGCTCAGACGTTTTGCCAACGTCTTGTTTTTT
>NZ_JBSPEZ010000048.1:0-3409 GCF_053848845.1 Amedibacillus sp. YH-ame6 | reverse complement strand
AACGTCTTGTTTTTTTTTGTTTGTTTATCTGGAATATGATTATGTTCATATCTCATTGAAATCAACGTATTTCCTGTTCAGTTTTCAAAGACCGATTTGTTTTCACTCTCGTTGAGTGCCTGTATATAATACTATACATCCCAAACTGTGTCAACAAATATTCTCACTTTTTTTTAAAACTTTTTCAAAGCTCTATTCTTCCTTAAAATCCTCGTTTATCTTCTTCTATATATTGCAGATATTTATCATACAATTTAGAAATTTCACGATGCTCGAAGGGAGAATTCTGTAAACGAATATCCACCATCAAACGATCTAGTCCACAACGTATTGCTTTTTTTAAATCTTCGCTGTATCCCATCTCTTTCGCATGTGCATCATATTCATCTTCATCTAGTAGCATGGTTTTACCAACAGGTGAAACTTTCACATCCAAATCATAATCGATATTCTTAATAGCTTCCCCATCGTATATTGAAGGAGATGCCAAATTACAATAATAATGAATTCCTGTTTTTCGTATCATACAAATAATGTTATACCACTTGTCAGGATAGAAGAAACAAATCGCAGGTTCTCTAGTAATCCACTTACGCCCATCAGATTCACTCACGAGTGTTTTGTTTGTTACCGCAACGATTCTCTTCTCATTAACTTCAATGACATAACCAGTTGCCCAAGTGCGATGAAGACTTCCATCATGTTTGTAACTCTGTATGTATACATGATCTCTTTCTTTCAATTCCATGTTCTACCTCCTCACGAGTCAATATTATAGCAAATATTTTTATGAAATCATAGGAATACCTAGGATTTTTATTTCCATACTATGAACGAAAGGAGAGTATAGTCTTTCCCTATGACTATACAACAACAAACTATGCTGACACCTAAAGACGTCTTATATTTATCTGATTTATTAGATCAGACCCTAGTTTTAAACAAACGCATTGCAAATGACATGAACATGTTACAAACAGAAGAAGTAAAAACCTGCTTCAAAAATGTAAACAAGAAATTAAAAGAGCAATACAAAACCATGGTTAAGATTTTAGAAAAGGAGGCAAAATAATGTCAACAAGTTCTCAAAGCTATTCTGAAAAAGATATTTCAACCAATTTATTGGTTACTTTAAAACACATGAAAGCAGAGATGAATACCTTCTCACAAGAAGCAAGTAATGCTGCCCTATATAAGGAAGCGGAAAAATTGTATCAAACAGTATCTCAATTACAACGTGATGTATTTGAAATGATGTGTGGACAAAGTTGGTACAAAATGACTGCAGATAGTGCAAAAAATATTTCTAAAGCATATACCAAAGCTAGTAACAGTGAAGCAGATTTAGCATAACCCATCTTTAGTTTCACCTACAAAATAAACATTCCCTATAAGTAGCACAAAAAATACGTGCAAATCTTATAGGGTTTTTATATACTTAAGGAAAGGATGTGAACATAATGAGTGAAAAAGAAGTATTATACAAAGAACTAAATGCACAACTAGAGGCTCTATTATATGAGGAACATAATCAAATAGCGAACATGGCAAATATGTCTGCTCTTTTATATCATGCATTACCTAAGATTAACTGGGTCGGATTTTATCTATTTAAGGATGATGAATTGATACTAGGTCCTTTTCAAGGTAAGGTTGCTTGTATGCATATTCCAATGGGAAAAGGTGTCTGTGGCACAAGTGCATGTAAACAAGAAATTCTTTGTGTAGAGGATGTCCACAAATTCCCAGGTCATATTGCATGTGATAGCGCAAGTCGATCTGAAATTGTAATCCCGATTGTAAAAGAAAACACCTTGTTAGGTGTTCTTGATATTGATTCTCCTGTATTGGCACGTTTTGATGAAATTGATGCTCAATCATTATCCAAACTTGCACAGTTACTAATTCAATCTTTATGAATATGAAAATAGGCAGTTGCTAGGGTTTGCGCTTCTCGAGCGGAAAAGAATCGACATAATCCTCCACCAAGATAGGTAGTCTTCACAATGTAGCGATCTTCCATAGCCTCTCCTATATCATCAAAATCTTTCTGATTATATTCCAAATCAAGCATATCCTTCCAGATACGCTTTTTATTTATCTCAATTGGTGCACTTACTATCTTAATTGGTAATTGTTCTCCATGATAACGTGCTAACTGAAACATAACACTTTCCTTATAACTACACCCCAACAATAGTACATATCCATTGAATTCCACAATCTTACCCAATGGTGAATCTTGATTTAATCCAAAATGCAAGGGATGTTTATCACAAATTAGCTTGGCATATTTGCCCCATGCCGCAAAACTATATAATGGATGATAGGAACGCACAACACCTTCGTTTCTTAAGAATTGTTGAACAAAGGAATCACCATACTTGGATACACTAAGTTTTCGATCAAATGGCAACATATGCTCTCTAATCTTTTCCCAGCTGTCACGATCCACATTTCTCTTATGACAAGCGGGATCACTCATTTGTGGAGTAAAAGAAGGCATTACAATAGTTCCATCATAGCCTACCGTTTCCATAAGTGCTTCGATAAGCATTTGTTCTCCACCTACTAAGTATCCTAATTTTTGAATATTTGCCTGTAGTAAAACCACCATACCTTTTTGAATTCCCATAGATTCCAATATTTCACATACATCTTCTTTTATATTTACGGAATCCATACGTGTATCTTTTATTTTATCAGGTGAAGTTCTTTCAACCATTTTTTAAAATCCTTCTTCTCTATGAATCCTTCTTTTCTATTTTCAGGCAACAGGCTTCCCTGATAAAAGTAAAAGGTCATAGGTAACTGGGTATAGCTTCCAATTGTAATTCCTAATTCCGCAAGTGCAGATTTCTCATTATTATCCACATCTTCCAAAGGTACATTTACATAATATATATCAAAATGAGATTCATCTTCTACTTCTTGTATTACCTTTACATACTCCTCACATGCATAACAATTATCAGTTGTTAGGTATAACATAAATGTATTTTGTTTTTCATCTTGTAGTTTATTATTGACTTCTTGAGGAGTAAGTTCAATAGGATCTCCTGCCTGATGTCCTATACTACATGCACTCATCATAAAAACACAAAGCATTATACATATTATCTTCTTCATATAGGCACCTCTTTTCTGTCTTTTTTATTTTATCACAAAAATGAGTGGAACACATTAACTTTTGTAACTTGTCTAAAAAGAATCATAACCACGCCTAGAAGACGTGGTATGAACCTGCCCTATAAGGGCATTTTGCTGTGTGGACCATAATGGTCCTTTGAAGATTTGACAACCACAGCATTTTCACTGACTGCCCCTCAAAGGGGCTTTTTTGTTGTCTCCTACTTCTTTACTGTTTCTCCCGTAAATGGGTCTATAAATTCTTTCATGCTAATTTGAT
>NZ_JBSPEZ010000047.1:0-3993 GCF_053848845.1 Amedibacillus sp. YH-ame6 | reverse complement strand
GCAAGCTTTCTAAAGACTTCGTTCGACTTGCATGTATTAGGCATGCCGCCAGCGTTCATCCTGAGCCAGGATCAAACTCTCCATTTGATTTAGCTCAGACGTTTTGCCAACGTCTTGTTTTTTGTTTGTTTATCTGGAATATGATTATTTTCATATCTCATTGAAATCAACGTATTTCCTGTTCAGTTTTCAAAGACCGATTTGTTTTCACTCTCGTTGAGTGCCTGTTAATAATACTATACTTATCTCTTTATGTCAATCAAAATTATGCTTTTTTTTCTAAAAATTTAGAATCTATTTTTTCATCAGTTAGTATTTCCACAATTCCTGCATTCTTACTTTCTTTTCATTACCTTTTCTCATAGAAAAAGGTCGTATATAGATAGACAGAGATTTCCTTTTCTTTCTATAAAACGACCTAAATTTTAATTTGTTATTATATATATAATATATATAACTATTTTCTATTTGGTATTAAAGCTTTACCACCTCGTTTGATTACATCAAAGAAGCTCAAAGATTTTACCATGCGCCGGGCATCAACATATCCTTGGATGGCTCTTAATAATCTCTTGTTGTCTCGTGATGAAAATGTATACGTTCCATTTGTTTTTGTGATGATCGCAAAACGTGGAATCCATCTTCCTTTTAATATCACAGAAGCAGATACAAAATTTATCTCCTGCCAAGGTATTTGGATATAATCTTCTACATTCTTATCATTATAAAATTCAAATGCCTTATCCCCAATCATAACCTTCCCATAGGTCGCCATCCCCATATAAGATGTTGCGTTAATTGTAAGATCAACTTTTGTATTTAATGACTGTGCCATATGCTTCACTCCTTCTCATCAAACGACGTGTTCAATAGTTATAGTACGTATCCTTTATTACGTATAGAATTACATGATACCTGCAACACGTGCAAGAATACCAATAATGAATAATGCTACGATAATAACGATTGGCGAAATTTTCTTTTTCAATAACCAGCAGCATAACAATGTCAACAATAACGCAGACAACCCTGGAATCAATTGATCAAGATTTTGTTGTAATGTTGTTACTTTATCTACATTTAATCCATTTGCTCCTAAAGAAGCGAATTGTTCCAATGCAGATTTGATACCATTTGCTCCTGGTTCAAGATTTGCCCAATCAATATAAGCACCTGGTTGTTGAGCAACCGTAGATACAATTGGTGTAAAGCTAATGCTTACCCAACGTTGTACCAAGGAACCAATGATGAACATACCTAGGATAGAAGCACCACTTGTGATTTTCCCTAAGATTCCACCAGACATATCCTGTGCGATAGAAGTTCCTACTTTATATCCGAATTCTTGTGTATACCATAAGAACGCAAGACGCAATACATTCCAAACAACAAAGAACAACAAAGGTCCAATGATATTTCCACTCAATGCAAAGGATGCACCTAATGCTCCTAAAATAGGACGAATTGTAAACCAGAATACAGGATCTCCGACACCAGCCAAAGGCCCCATCATACCAACTTTAACACCCTGAATCGCTGCATCTTCTACAGGCGCACCATTTGCACGTTCTTCTTCAAGTGCCAAGGTAACTCCCATAACTGGAGCGGATACATATGGATGTGTATTATAGAATTCCATATGGCGTTTTAAAGCAGCAATTTGATCTTCCTTATTAGGATATAATTTTTTAATTGCTGGAATGATGGAGAATGCCCAACCACCGTTCTGCATACGTTCATAGTTCCAAGACCCTTGAAGGAACTGGTGACGCATAGCTACTGAAAATCGTTCTTTTTTTGTTAATTGAATTTTATCTGCCATTTTCTTTTCCTCCTACGCCTTTCTAGTAATCATTCAGTATATCGCCTAATGGATCAGCGGAACCGCCATTACCACCATTTGAGCTACTGTTTGATTTTAATCCAAGATATACTAATGCAAGCGCAACACCAATTGCACCTAATGCGATCAATGTTAATTGTCCAATTGCTGCAAGAACAAATCCTAGAGCAAAGAATGGCCAAGTTTCTTTTGTAGACATCATGTTGATAACCATAGCATAACCTACAGCTGCAACCATTCCTCCACCAACTGCCATACCACCTGATAACCAAGCTGGCATTGCATTTAAAGCATCCGTTACTGCAGTTGCAGGAACGATACACAATGCTAATGCAGGAATTGCAATACGAAGACCTTGCATACAAATTGCAAGAATGTGCCACATACTCATACCACGCATATTTCCTTTTTCAGCACAACCATCCATGAAGTGTACCATAGGAATTGCTAATGTACGACAAATCATTGTCAAGAATAAACCAGCTACTGATAATGGAATTGCAACTGCAATAGAAGTATTAATTGCATTTGTTACATCTGTATTTCCACCCTGTAACCCCAATACCATAAGAATGGCTGATGCTACCGACGCTAGTGCCGCATCCGGTGCAATCGCTGCCCCAACATTTGCCCATCCTAGAGCAATCATCTGTAAGGATCCACCAAGGATAACTCCTTCTTTTAAGTGACCACTTACCAAACCAACTAATGTACATGCAACCAATGGTTGATGGAATTGGAATTCATCCACAACACCTTCCATACCAGCCAGAAAGGCTACAATAACAATCAATAAAATTGTAATTACTGACATTTGATATTTCCTCCTACTTTATTTCCGCTTTCGCTTTTTTCATAATTGCTTTAAAATCATCTGCAGAATCGGTTGGTACTTTACGTACATCAATCTCAACTCCTAATGATAATAATTCTTCAAATGTTTCTACATCTTCTTTTCCCATTGCTACTGCTTTGGTAATAACAGCTTTTCCTAAGGAATGTGCCATAGAACCTAAGTTAATAGATTTAATATCTACTCCACCCTTAATTGCACGAAGTGCATCTTGTGGTGTTTCAAACAATAACATTGCTCTTGTAGAACCAAAACGTGGATCTTTTGCAACTTCAATCATTTTATCAACAGGTACAACATTTGCTTTTACTCCTGGAGGAGCCGCCTGTTCAATCATCTTTTTACGTAAATCATCTTTTGCAACTCCATCAGATACGACAATGATTCTTGTTGGTTTCACTGTCTTTGTCCAAGAGGTTGCTACTTGTCCATGTAACAATCGTGTATCTACACGTGCTAGAACATATTTGATATGTCCATCGCCTACCACTGTTCCCTCTGGAATAGAACCTTGTACTGGTGCAGCTACAGGAGCTTGTTCACTTTTCTTTGGTTCTAATGCTTCTGGTAAAGGACGAACACCCTCTCTTCCAGTATCTACAATATGTGAAGCGATTTCGTGAGCAGTTTCCATAAAAGAACGAGAACCATAAGTTTCAATCAACATCGGTAAATTTAAACCGGTAACGATTGCCCATGTATCTTCATGTCCATTTAGTAATGTGCTCGCTTGGTTAAATGGAGTGCCTCCCCAAAGATCAACAAGAAACAAAACTTGATCTTTATCTTCAAATCCAGCAATTGCTTCCTCCATTTTGTTGCGAATGTCATCAGGTCCTTCGCTTGGCATCAGTGTACAAGCTTTCACGTTTGCTTGTTCACCAAAGATCATTGCACCAGATTGCAGTATGCCTTGAGCAAATTCACCATGACTAGCAAGAATAATTCCTACCATGTTATATCCTACCTTTCTTTTAAAAGTAAATACTCATTGCGCAAAAAAAGGACAGGCAACTATTCAAAGAATTCACATCTATACAAAAAGATGTTTCATTGCTTTAAATTAGTTAATGCCTGTCCTTAACAGTTACACACTAATGAGTATTCGGTTTTACTTTGCCATGATATCATGTAAAGCGCTTACTGTCAATATCTAATTTTTATTTTTTATACATTTTATGATTCGTTTATGATAATGTCTTAAGTATCCACATTTGATTATGTCTTAAATACATATTACAATAGTACCTCATTGAATTGGAGGTACCTTATGAGAAAGGTTGAATTAAATATGCAT
>NZ_JBSPEZ010000046.1:720-4369 GCF_053848845.1 Amedibacillus sp. YH-ame6 | reverse complement strand
CTGTTTTCATTTGCTAATTCATCTCTATTGATAAGCAAATCGATGAGTTCTTCTTGACTCATCGATTGCAGTTTTGTTTTGATTTCTTCTCTGTTTTTCATGTCTTAATTATACCACATTTTACACCAAAATACACGATATTTATAGGCTTTTTCACTGTTTTATACATACATTGGCTTACTCTTTTTGAAGGCTGTTTTTTGGTCAATTCGTAAACCTTCCAGTAACCATTTTAACTGTTGTTGGGAAAGAGTGATAGTTCCTTCTTCATTCTTAACCCATTTAAAGTGTCCTTTATCTAAACGCTTATATAAAAGCCAGAATCCACTTCCATCCCAGTACAAACACTTGATCATATTGCGATGTCGATTGCAGAAAATATACAAAGCATCCTCAAAAGGATTAAGATGATGTATATCTTGTATAAGGGATGCATAACCATCGATTCCTTTTCGCAGATCTGTGTAGTTTTTGACCATATATATTTGTGCTATCTCCTGAAACTGTATCATTGTAATGCCTTCATGATTTTGCGTAGTCCTTCATCATCCAATGAAGCATCTACTGATAAAGAAACTCCATTCATTACGAATGAAATTCTTTTCTGTTCTTTGCATTTCACTGGTACAATACTAACTTCATCTGCTTTGTTTACAGATTGGTATTTATGGTTCTTGAAACTCTGATAAGGAAGACTACGCTCTCTACAGAATCGTTTCATATTCAATCCTGATAATTGCTGTTCTTTGTGTAGCTTTTCCCAATCATAATCATATTTTACTGGCATTGACTTCACCTCCTGTTGAATATATTATCCTACAGGAGTTCTTATTTTTCTAGATGGCTGTATTAGACGCTTACATACGATTGGTAGTGTTTTAGGCTTCTGAAATGTTAACGAAATGACTTTCCTTCCTATGCGATTATGCTTTTATTGATTTTGATGAAAGTATTATTCAGAATGTTTTTACTAATCATTCTCACGAATTGCTTGATAGTCCTGAAATCAATAACATCTCTTCATTCTTGTAAATCTAAATTTGGTAACTCTGTGGGATGAAATCCGCTCCCCAACGTGCTGAATTTATTAAATCTATGTCCTAGATTGTCCTCATAGGTATGCGTTCTCATCCTCCTGAAAACTTTCCTAACAAATAATAGCCCTTTACAAATCATTTTTGTAAAGGGCTATCGCTTTTCTTTGAGAAAACAGAACAATTTCTTCCATTTGATTTCGCTTCATATAATGCTTCATCTGCATACTGTATAGCATGTTCTATCGTTTCAATTCGATTCAAAGAACCATACCAACCACCAATACTAACGGTTACATATTGCAATTCTACATCGCTACGAGCAAGTTGTTTTTCTTTGATGGCTTCAAATACTTTCTGCGCAATCGCTTTAGGATCAAATGCACTCTGACAAATCTTTGTTACTAGGAATTCTTCCCCTCCATAACGAATAGCAGAAGCCCCATAACTTTGACACACAGCAGAAAGTGTTGACGCAATAATCTTAAGACATTCATCTCCTTGTAAATGCCCATATAAATCGTTATATTGTTTAAAGTAATCAATATCTACCATTAAAAACATTCCATGATATTCTTCCTTTTTACACTCTTCAAACAAAGGATACAATTGATTCGTTAAATAATGACGATTGTATAAACAAGTCAATTGATCTTCTTGAACCAATCCTAACAAAAGATTGTTCTTATCTTCAATTTCTTCATATTGTTTATGAATAAGTTCTCGATCACAAAACTCTGTAACCGTACTTTTATAATAACGATAAGAAATAAACAAGGAAAGTACAGTGACAAAGATACTGTTGGTTAAGTTACCAAATGCAGTTTCGCTTGCTGCACCCGAGTTCAAGATAATACAGGATAGTACTACCCAAGCTCCACCAAAGATTGCTATGCTTTCAAAAGGATTCAACAATAACATTGCAGCTGTGGTAGGTATTAAATAATAGTAAGAACTTAATCCCTTTCCACCTTCTAATTCTAAGTATGTAATCCCCATAACCCAAATGCATAACATAATCGCATAGGTTCTTCTCAACAAGAAAAACACACGATACTTTCTCTTTCTAACCGTATAACGATAGGATACTAAAGAAATACACGTCACAACGAGCAAAAACACATATAAACTAAAAAAAGCAATATAGCGAGGATTGTGTACAGATAATCGCTTATTAACTAAAAATAAGATAATCATAGAGAGCTGTATCAACGCAACTACAATCGAAATATTTCTTTCTGTATAATATACTTTTGTAGGAATATATTGTTTAAATTGTTCCTTCTGTTCTGGCGTCAATTTATAAAATAATTCTCCTATTTTTCTCTTCCATTCCATTCACTTCAACTCCCCATTTATGTCTATAGTATACCGTAAGTAAGGGGTCTTTTACAATGTTTTATTTTTATATTGTCAACAATAAAAGTTTCCGTGAAGTGAAAAAGTTAATTCCACAATGATGAGAAAAAGTGGAATTAAGGTTTACAGAATAATCCACTTCATTAAGTGTGGAATTTTCTCTTACATTTCTGTATGATAAATATGCTTTCTTTGTGGTTTCAATTAGTCATGGAGGGCACCTATATGAATACCAAAGGTTCAAAACATTTAGATTTACAATATCGTAACTTTATTGAACAAGGTTTGAATAACAATTCTACCAAATCTGCCATTGCAAATGTAATTGGCATGGACAAATCTTCTGTGTGTAAGGAAATTAAAAAGCATTCTTTTGATGTTAAGTTTACTCGTCAAGGTGTCTCTGCTGTGGGGACTTATGATTGCCAGAACATTGCGGTTTGTGGATTCAACTCTTTCTGTCAAAGTGAATGCGTTCAACGTTCACCTATCGCTTGTAAAATACGAGATAAGACAAACGGCGTGTGCAATGGTTGTGATCAAAAAAGTGTTTGCAAACTCACAAAACGGTATTATTCCGCAGAACGAGCTCAAAAGGAATATCAATATACTTTGATAGATTCAAGAGAAGGTATCAATCTTACATTCTCTGAGCTCAGCGAAATCGCTTCTATTATCGTTGAACCTATCAAAAACGGACAGTCTGTATATGTAGTTCTGCAAAACCACCCAAAAATCAAATATTGTGAGAAAACGATTTACAACTGGATTGAAATTGGCGCATTCGAATCTTTTGGATTAGCCAATAACCTTTTATCTGAACTTTATTAGTAACGGATCTTCGAGGAAATATATTGCCTCGGGTAAATGGTAGCAAAGACTCCAAAAAAGCCACACTATTTGCCGTTAGTATTAAGGTATTCTTTGTTAGTATTTCCAAACCTATTTCCCTGGTACACTTTGTAGTAATATTTGGCACAGGTAAAGTTGCTATCTTCATCTTCCCACAAGGAAGAACACAAAGAGTTTCGTCAGTATTCAAGACGGAAATTCTATACGAAATAGAAGAGCGAAAAATATAAATTGAACTAGAAAAAAGAAGTAAAAGGACGGCTGAAAACTCGCGTTTAGATATAACCGATTAGGTTTTCTAAGCTTACGCGGTTAAAGTTAGGTCAACATTTAGCAAAAGAGTGTTATAAACTAAAAACCCACCAAAACGTCTTGATGTATATGTCTGACAGGCAAAAACTATC
>NZ_JBSPEZ010000046.1:0-710 GCF_053848845.1 Amedibacillus sp. YH-ame6 | reverse complement strand
TGATGTTAAGTTTACTCGTCAAGGTGTCTCTGCTGTGGGGACTTATGATTGCCAGAACATTGCGGTTTGTGAATTCAACTCTTTCTGTCAAAGTGAATGCGTTCAACGTTCACCTATCGCTTGTAAAATACGAGATAAGACAAACGGCGTGTGCAATGGTTGTGATCAAAAAAGTGTTTGCAAACTCACAAAACGGTATTATTCCGCAGAACGAGCTCAAAAGGAATATCAATATACTTTGATAGATTCAAGAGAAGGTATCAATCTTACATTCTCTGAGCTCAGCGAAATCGCTTCTATTATCGTTGACCCTATCAAAAACGGACAGTCTGTATATGTAGTTCTGCAAAACCACCCAAAAATCAAATATTGTGAGAAAACGATTTACAACTGGATTGAAATTGGCGCATTCGAATCTTTTGGATTAGCCAATATAGATTTGCGCTCAAAAGTCGGCAGGAAAATGAAGAAAAAAGATCAAGTTAAATATAAAAAGCGAGAAGATAAAGCATATCTTAAAGGCAGAACTTATGACTGCTTTGAGAAACACAAGAAGGAACACCCTTCTACTTCTATCGTTGAAATGGACACGGTTTATAATGATGTTTCACATGGTCCCTTTATCCAAACCTTTATGATTGTTTCTTATGGAATTATGATTGCCGTTTATCACACCGAAAAAACCTCAGAAACGATGGTAAATGGGCTCC
>NZ_JBSPEZ010000045.1:0-4442 GCF_053848845.1 Amedibacillus sp. YH-ame6 | reverse complement strand
ATGCATATTTAATTCAACCTTTCTCATAAGGTACCTCCAATTCAATGAGGTACTATTGTAATATGTATTTAAGACATAATCAAATGTGGATACTTAAGACATTATCATAAACGAATCATATTTTGTTACTGAGCCAAAACGCAGTATCTTGACTTTCTAAACATCTATGATACAATGAAATAGACAAGAGTGAGGGTTGAAAATATTCGTGTTCTCAAAAAAAGAGTTCATCGAAAGAGGGGGTTCCATGAAAAAAAGACATATAAAATCATGTTTAATAGGAAGTCTTATGATAGCCTTGATGATTGGGTTTTGTTCAAGCATAAGCGCTGCATATACATATAAAGTAACAAAATCATTTTTTTATGATTATAATATACCAGCAGAAGTTAATATGAATTACCATGGTTATAAATATATTTATGTTGCAGATGATGCTAGATTATACAATGAAGAAACAAAATGGTATAGTTCTGGTTGGAATTATATTAGATATCAAACTATTAAGTATTATAAAAATGCAGATTTAAATTGGTAAGTAAATTATAAATATATCAACTTTCTAAGATTAACAATACCCTTACCTTGAACAGCTAGAATAAAGGATTATTCTAGCTGATTTTATATGAAAGAAGGTAGTAATATGATTGAACTAAGCAATGTGTCTATTGAAACAAGACATCCTATTTTAAAGGATGTAAACTACACTTTTCAAAACAATAAAATATATGGAATTGTTGCAGAAAACGGTTCAGGTAAAACGACATTATTTCGAGTGTTAGTTAATTTAAAAAAAGCTAAAAAAGGAACTGTACTTTATGATCATCTTTCAGCAGAAAAAACAATGAATGATATTTTCTATTTTGAGAATGTAGAATGGTTAGATAAAAACTTAAGCGGGTTAGATTACATGAGGTTTACTAAAAAAATGTGGAAGTCAAATTTAGATATTGAGGAGATCATAAAGGAATGGAGTATGGAAGAATATATAAAGCTTCCAATCAGAAAATATTCTTTAGGAATGAAACAGCGATTAGTCATTGGCATGTATTTGGTAAGTGATGCAAAATATTTAATTATGGATGAAATCACAAATGGACTAGATGAAGTAAATCGAAAACGATTTTTCAAAACAATCAATGAACTAAAAGAAAAAGGAAAAACCCTCCTACTATCTTCACATTATAAAGACGAAATTGTTGAACATTGTGATATAGTTTTAAAAATTCGAGAGTTTGCACTAAAAGAGGTAGAGTCATGAATTTCTTTTCCCTTTTGCTAAAAAAAGTTATGTTAAAAAAGCTTAATATCGTACCATTTATATTAATCACTATTTTTATAATTACCGTTTATATGTTTGGTCAAAGGGGAGTTGCCTATGTTACAAATCCTCAGCAATTTGGCGAGCAGAAAATACAAGCATTAAAACAGAATATCACAGCCTTCGAAGAAGATTTAAAGAGTAGTATTCCATCAAGTGAAGCATATGAATTTGCATTATATAATATAAATATAGCAGAACAAAGAGTTGAGCTATTACAAGAAAGACTTGATGCTTTTAATAGTAAGGATTGGAAAAAGTATTATACAAGTGATGAAAAATTAACAAAAATAGATATAAAAGTAACGCAAGAGAATAATGACTATTATGGAGAAGGACTTCAAGAAGTTCTACGACTTGATCAAAAATTTGCTCAATATATGAAAACTCACAACATGGGATTTGACACACGCTTTATCCCCACACAAGGATTTTCATATATGACGAGTATTTTAAATAATTATATGCCAATTATACTTGCTGTTTTCATTATCTTTATGTCTTGCAATATATATTGTTCAAGTTTTATGGATACTATGGATATTCATCAATTGGTACCAATTAGTAGATTAAAGAAGCAGAGTTCAAAGTTGCTCACGGGAGTGAGCATAGGTACTCTAGTTTTTCTGTTTTACATAATATTATCAATCCTATGTGGAAGTGTTGGTAATACGATTGGTAGCTTTCAATCACCTATACTGTTGTATACCATAGATAGTGCAGATAAATACATTTCTTTACTTCATGTTCTCCCACAGTTGCTGATATTAACCGTTTTGTCTATTTTCTTTCTTGTAAACTTAGTTTCTATTATTGCGTGTTTCACAAAAAGAAATTTAGTATGTTTAGTGACTTGCCTAGCTGTCGTTTTGAGTCTTATGTGGGCATCTACAAGTATCGCTCCCTTATTTCCAATTACACACCTTATTCCAACTACATATTTAAACTCATTGCAAGTGATGAGCGGAGAGTTGATGCACACCACATTGAATGCGAATGTGAATTTTCTAAATGGGGTCCTTGTATTAGGAGTTAGTAATATTTCTCTCTTTATATTATATTATTTTTGTTCAAGATTTCCTACAAAGAGTGTGAAAATATGATTGAATATGCAAAGTTTTTAAGTAAAAGGGTTTTATATAGAAAATCAAATATAATTATAGGATGCATTATAATTTTGATTATACTTGTTTTTCTCGTAATGAATATACGTACACAGGATCAATTTGAAAGTAATCTATATAGCCAAATGGAAGTAGATAAACAAAGCATTGAGACCTACAAGAAAAAACTTACAAAACTAGATAAGAATAGTCAAGAATATAAAATTATTGAAGCTACTGTACAACTCGAAGAGAAAAATAGTGAAACGTTTGAAATTATCCTTGCTAATTTTCGAAATAAAGAATGGAATAAGGTTTATGAAAGTTATAGTGAAATTTTAGAGGAAAGAATCCAGATAATGAAAGATAGTGAGAATATATCCGATGTATCAAGTACCTCCTCCCGCGATATGATAAATGTATCAATGGAAGAGCTAAACTATTTTAAATATTTGATGGATCATAATTTAGACTACGAAAATCCAAGCTTCCCTATTTTTGGTTTAAGTTTTACAACATCCGTGGCACAATTCCTTTTACCCATAATCATAACTGTATATTGTATTTATATATTATCTCAAATTTTCACGATTGAATATGCAAAAAATATTGATATCAGCTACCTATATCCAATAATGAAAAATAAGATTATTGGAACGAAAATTTTGGTAGGCATGAGTGCTTCTGTGATTATATATATAGGCATTTTGTTTTCTTCTTTCTTATTATCTTATTTGCTTACACTAAATACTGGATTTGATTATCCTATTATTATGCGAAATAATGAAAATGAATTTTGGAATGTATTAAGCACACTAAGCTTTAGTAAAGAATGGTTTTTCATAGGCATCCTTTTTTATACAAATCTAAGTTTGTTTACTTATATTTCTTCATTGTTTATAAAGGAAGATGTTTATTTATTTTTGATACTATTGTTTATCGTTTTAGGTTTCTCCTATTTGCCTAACATTTTAGACAGTTTAAAAGTTATAGCACATTTTCTGCCTACTACTTATATGAATTTCGTAAGTGTAGCTAGTGGGGATGTTGCAGTACAGTATTTAAATACACATATTTCATCAATGACAGGTGTTTTCATCTTATCTTCCTTTATCGGAATACAATGTTTGTTCATTGCAGTTTATAAATATGCTTATAAACTTACATTACATACATAATTACATCTTTGTTCGCGTTCAAAACATTATTTTGAAAAAACCTGTACTGTATGAAGTGAACCCAATCATTTGGACTAAGTAAAACAAGCTTGATTAAGCAGTTAATAAGGATTGATTTCTGTATTGTACAGGAGTTAATCCTTTTAGTTTAGATGTAATTCTTTGCGTATTAAAATACGAAATATATTCCTCCATAACTATCTTTAATTCATCTGATGGCTCGAATTCATATTCATGACCATAAAACATCTCATTTTTCATTCTTCCAAAAAAATTTTCCACAGGAGAGTTGTCTAAACAATTTCATTTGCGTGACATGGGTTGAATGATTCATTTTTCTTTGTTGACCACTTTTCATCACATTTTGTTGTTTCAAGATTCCGTTCATAATAGGTCTTGTGATTTTCTTCATCGATCACTTTAGTAAGCAATTGGTTTTTGACTGTTCCATTCATATCACCTTTATAAGATTTATATTGGGCTTTCGGTGTGATTCCATATAAACCCATCATAACCATCAAATGCTTTACTTTCTTATGATTAACTTGATATCCTCTATTCATCAGTTCTAACGTGATTCTACGGTATCCATAGCGTCTTTATTGAACTAGTAAATATCAATGATTGATTTATAATCACATCATTCTTCATGTCTTTAATGACCTTGGAAAGAGTGTAATGGTATGTGGAACGTTTGAGTCCTGATATTGTAAGAAGGGGAGTGTAAAATAAAGTGTGTAAATTAGATAAGCGTACGATATCTAATATGCACACTTGTTTTATTTAATAAAAATGTGATAAATTATAAAACTGAATATGAAAGAGGTGAAGACCATGACA
>NZ_JBSPEZ010000044.1:0-4664 GCF_053848845.1 Amedibacillus sp. YH-ame6 | reverse complement strand
CAAGCTTTCTAAAGACTTCGTTCGACTTGCATGTATTAGGCATGCCGCCAGCGTTCATCCTGAGCCAGGATCAAACTCTCCATTTGATTTAGCTCAGACGTTTTGCCAACGTCTTGTTTTTTTGTTTGTTTATCTGGAATATGATTATGTTCATATCTCATTGAAATCAACGTATTTCCTGTTCAGTTTTCAAAGACCGATTTGTTTTCACTCTCGTTGAGTGCCTGTTAATAATACTATACTAATTGTTCTCTGTCAATAACTTTTTTAATATTTTTACTCAAAATTCATATATAATTATTTCAATGTATTTAGAGGATATAAAAAGGATATCTCCCGCATCCTATAACCCTAAGATATCCTTTCACTTTATTATTTATAAAACCTCTGTATCGATTCTTTGTTCTTCCCTTTTACGCATCTTCTGTAATAGTTTTTTAAATTCTACTGTGAACAGAATCACAGTCGTTAAAATAGCCAACGTATCCGCGATTGGTTCTGCCAAGAAAACCGCCATCACTTTATCATCTATAAAACGTGGAAGAATATAAATCAAAGGAATCAAAACGATGATTTTGCGAAACATCGCTAAGAACGCTGAAGTTATCGCATTCCCTAATGCGATAAATGTCTGTTGGCATGCTAATTGTACACCCATGAGCGCAACCGCAGCCATGTAAATACGCAAAGCCCAAATGGTCAATTCCGCAAGTGCTGAATCATTCGTAAAGATGGATGTAAATATCTGTGGCGCTATCATTATGGAAGCCCATAATATAGAAGAATATGTAAAACAACTCACCAACAGTAGTTTAAACGTCTTTTTCACTCTATCCGCATTATTAGCACCATAGTTATAACTAATAATCGGTTGTGCACCTTGTGTGAATCCCATAAGCGGTAACATCGCAAACTGCATCACACTAGAAAGGATTGTCATCGCCCCTACCGCAAGGTCTCCTCCATAAGATAATAAAGAAGAGTTAAAGCAAAGAACCAGAACACTTTCTGTTGCCTGCATAATAAACGGCGCAACCCCCAATGCCATTGCAGGTGCTAAAACATGCCAATCAATTTTAAAGTTGGATACATGCAACTTGATAATAGTTTTCTTACCAGATAAGAAATACACTACCCACGCACAAGAAACACCTTGTGAAAGCACAGTTGCTAAAGCCGCTCCTTCCACACCCATATCCAATCCGAAAATCAGGATAGGATCTAGGATAATATTTGTAATGGCACCAATCACAACTGTCATCATACTCACCCTTGAAAATCCTTGTGCCGACACAAACGCATTCATACCCAATGTAAGTTGTACAAATATGGTACCTAGCGCATAAATAAACATATACTTTTCTGCATAAGGTAGCGTATTATCGCTCGCCCCAAACATACGCAATAAAGGCGTTTGAAACATCAGAACAATTACAGTAAGGATCACCGCCGTTATGACAAGTGCACTAAAACAATTTCCCAATATCTTTTCTGCACCTTCTTTATTATCTTTCCCAAGCATAATACTAGCCCTAGGCGCTCCTCCCATACTAACCAATGCAGCAAAAGCAGAAATCACCATAATAATTGGAAAACAAACGCCAACTCCCGTCAATGCCTTTGCACCAACTTCCGCAATATGACCAATATACATACGGTCTACCATATTGTACAACGCATTTACAACTTGTGATGTAATTGCTGGTATCGCCAGCATCACAAATAATTTTCCAACTCTCTCTTTTCCTAAATCAACTTCATTACCAACCTTCAATTTCATTCTTTTTCCTCCAACATACTTTGCATATTTTTATTGATTTTCATCATTGTTTCTAATAGCACTTGCAACTCCTCATCCGAAACACCCTTCCTTAAGATTTGCGCAAGCGCGTTCTTTTGTTCTTTGATTTGTTGAACAACACCTTCACTATTATCCTTAAGGAATACATGCTTGATTCTTTTATCGCTCCTATCTTCTTTCACTTCTATCAATTCTCTCTTCATTAGAGATTCCACACTTCTAGCAATTAATCCTTTTGAAATATTCAAACAAAATGCTAACTCTTTTGCTGTATTGATTGTTTGATTATTCGATAGGAAGATTAAAATATCTATTTCACTTGGCGAAAATTCATAAGATGATAAAGATTGAAAACATAGCTTTCCATATACTTTTCGAATCATCGCAAATTGTTGCAGCATCGTTTCTACACTACTCTTTCTTGTTTCCATACGCCCTCCATTAGTTCACATGTAAACTAATATACCATATTTCCTTATCTTAGACAAGAATGTCATATCACCTTTTTTCTTAAAATTATAAAATAAAAACAACAGATTTCCTCACGAATTTCTGTTGTTTTTCACTCTTTATCTAGTGTTATAATACCACAAAAACGCCTTTTTTTCAAGAGTTGTAATGCATCCATACAAATGGTATTACTTATATATGAAGAAAGGAAGTACTCCATGAACCCACTCATTTTATACCAAAACACCCAACTCGAATTACAAGAAACAAAAAACACCTTAGCCATGCGTGGTATCTCATTATCGAAAGAAGACATCCTATCCCTACAACAAACTATACTTTTCATTTGTAAAAAGCTCCACTGGATTGAAACAGATCACTCAAAACTAAATCAAATACTCGCTCCATTTCTAACATCCCCCTATATGTCCACTAACAATTATTTAGATATCTTAAAAAATCTCATAATTTCATATTATGAAGTGCGCAGTCGTTATCATCGTTTCGTTGAAGATACAATGATTTTAGATGCCATGGAAATGATTTATATAAAACGTGGTGGAACTTTGGATATCTACTATGTTGAAAAAGTCTTACATCAAGTCCAACGTATGAGAGGTACAAAATGAACAAGCAATCCCTTACTACTAACAAGCACACTCCTGAAGGAATCTACAACACAATTCTATATGCATACGAACAAAACAAAATTTCAAGCAAACGTAAACAAGAACTCATATTGGAATATAGAAGGATACTAAACTTTCTTGTTCTATCCTATACACATGAGTGTAGTACATCATTAAGCGAAGCAAAGTTCACCTATCTTATGCGTAGTATTGATTACATTTCACACCACGCTCCTATAAAACCTATTTTCAAACACTTAAACACTCATTCATTACAACAGATATATGATTTAGGTATACTACATTTACAAGAAGACACAAAGCAAATCGAACACCTTTTATACAAATTACAAAAGGAGTTATATATATTCCAAAACGAACGATATCTCGATGTTGTCTTTCACCAAATTCCAAATTATGTAGCACTTCTAAAAAACAAAGATGCTAAATTTCACTTCCACCACACAAAAGAAGATCTTGACTATCCCCTTTTGGACGGTCTCTCCTTATTCGCAAATATGTATCATAAGCGTGGTAGTGACTTTGTCCTTGAATATACAAAACGTTTATCACTTGAACAAAAATTCTGCACATTGTTTAAAGAAGAAATACCACCCCTCCTACAACAACACGTTTATCTTAGAGACATAAATCCTCATGATATACACATTAGTTTATTTGAACTAGTTTTAAATCAATGGATGGCAAATATGATTTTATTCCAAGAAGCAAAATTATCATTAACCAAACAAGATTGTATCCGTTTAAAACAGTTATTATCAAATAACACCTTCACTAAACGAATACATGATTTTATGTTACACTCTATAAAATCCATCGATATTAACTTAGTCCCTTACTTAGCCAAGCATAAAGCACTCATTCAATCAGAGTGGCATAAATTTATATATACTCCCTACAACTTATTCATTTATGAAACAACAGATGAGGATTCCATCACATTCCACCTAGAACAAAAGAATAGTGATGTATTTGAAATTCATTTAGCAACGTTATCTGCTATGCAGAATTTAGAAGATAAATTATCCTATATAAAAGTAAAGCAAATCGACATATACGATATGTTTGATTTGCTCGACCATGATATTTTTTATGATGATGAGTATACACATTATTTCAACACTCTTTCCAATATGGAAATTGGAATCTTTTTCAAATTATTGTTAGGTGAAATCACAAATTTGAATCCTACTTCATTTACTACATTACTAAATGATTTTGATCCAGAGAACGAATGGCAAACAAACTTCAAAAACTATTTACACAGTACAGACGAAGAATCAAAAGAAGAAATCTTCATATTTACCTCAAAACTAAAATTGATATAAAAAAGCTCCCATTTGGGAGCTACTTTATTAGCATGGTGCCCGAGGCCGGACTCGAACCGGCACAGTATTGCTACCGACGGATTTTGAGTCCGTTGCGTCTACCAGTTTCACCACTCGGGCGTGTGCTAGACTATTATAACGTATTTCATTCTTGAATGCAATTATTTTTTAAAGCAATTTGTATTTTTTTCAAGACCGTGAAGTGAAAAAGTTAATTCCACAATGATGAGAAAAAGTGGAATTAAGGTTTACAGAATAATCCACTTCATTAAGTGTGGAATTTTCTCTTACATTTCTGTATGATAAATATGTTTTCTTTGTGGTTTCAATTAGTCATGGAGGGCACCTATATGAATACCAAAGGTTCAAAACATTTAGATTTACAATATCGTAACTTTATTGAACAAGGTTTGAATAACAATTCTACCAAATCTG
>NZ_JBSPEZ010000043.1:0-8481 GCF_053848845.1 Amedibacillus sp. YH-ame6 | reverse complement strand
TTCATGCATATTTAATTCAACCTTTCTCATAAGGTACCTCCAATTCAATGAGGTACTATTGTAATATGTATTTAAGACATAATCAAATGTGGATACTTAAGACATTATCATAAACGAATCATAGAATCTTGCAAAAACACAAAGTTTTTGTTGACTTATAGGTCATTTGATTATAAACTATTAAATAGGCACTTATGCCTTTGTAGCCCCGGAAACTACATCGGAAAGGAAGTATTAATATGCGCCAAACAACATTTACAAAACCTGCTGAAGTTGAACGTACATGGTACGTTGTAGACGGAACAGGAAAAACTTTAGGACGCTTAGCGACTGAAGTTGCAACAGTATTAAGAGGTAAACACAAACCTACTTATACACCAAACGTAGACTGTGGAGATTATGTTATCGTTATCAACGCTGACAAAATCGAAATGACAGGAAACAAATTGGATACTAAAAACTATTACAATCACTCTGGTTATGCAGGCGGAATGCGTGTACGTAGTGCACGTACTATGAAAACTAAGTACACAGTTGAATGGGTTGAAAAAGCTATTCACGGTATGTTACCTCATACAAAACTTGGTGATGTAATGCGTAAACATGTATTTGTTTACACAGGTAATGAACATCCACATACAGCACAAAAACCAGTTGAACTGGTTATCAAAGGTTAGGAGGAATAAGAAATGGCAGCTAAGAAAAATACAGTTACTTACATTGGTACAGGACGCCGTAAAACATCTGTTGCTCGTGTCTTTATGACTCCGGGTAAAGGTACAATTTCAGTTAATGATAAAACATTAGAAGAATATTTGCCTTATGAAACTTTGCGTATGGTTGTTCGTTCACCATTAGAATTGACAGAAACTTTAGGTCAATTTGATATCAAAATCAATGTTCAGGGTGGTGGTTACACTGGACAGGCTGGAGCAATGCGTCATGGTATCACTCGTGCTTTAATGGAAGCAAGCGCTGATTACCGTCCTGCATTAAAAGCAGCTGGTTTTGTTACACGTGACCCTCGTGCGAAAGAACGTAAAAAATACGGTCTTAAAGCAGCACGTCGTGCACCTCAGTTCTCAAAACGTTAATTATTTATCGTATTGGAACAATTCACAATTTATTGTGTACAGAGAACCCTTTATTGCAAAGGGTTTTTTTGTGGTTTGAGAAGTAAATAGAATTGGGGTGAATTTATACGGTTGGTCATCGATTGGTAGCAAAGTACCGAATAGCTGCAGGAATAACACGTAAAATCTAATATTAAATAGATTGAAGCAAAAAGATAGATACGAAAACTATGTAAAAGATTAAGTATAATCAAAGTAAAAAAAAATGGTATAATATAGTTGAAGTTTTTAAAGTGAGGGAAATACTATGATGAACATTGCTCTAATCGATGATGATGCTAATTTTATTATGTTTTTGAAAAAGTTGATACAGGGGCTTGAAATTATTGATTCGTATGAGATAACCAGTTATAATACAGCTCATGAATTTTATTATGAGGGAAAGCACTTTGACATCATCCTCTTAGATATTGAAATGCCAGAAATGGACGGTATAACACTAGCAAAAAATCTTTATGATGAAAGTTCATTAATAATATACATTACTAGCTTTACTGATAAAATGGATGAGGCATTCTTCATAAATGTTTTTAAATATATTGTAAAAAAAGAAGTGAAAGTTAAACTTGAAAAAACTTTAAATGATGCTATATCGTTTATAAACAGTAGAAAAGTAATTTCAGCAAAAACTGATCTAGGATTTAAAAATTTTCGCTCTAATGAATTAACACATATTATCTATTTTAATAGATCAGTATATATATATACAAAGAGCGATGAGTATGTTGGTAGTACTACGACTTTAGAAGATATAGAAAATAAATTACCAAAGATATTTATTAGAATCAATAGGAGCACTATTATAAACAGTCTATATATTGAAAGTTTCAAAGATAATAAAGTAAAACTAATGTATTATGAAAAGACATTCAAAGTTAGTAGAAGGAAAAAAGAAGATATTATTAAAGTCTTAGTTCAAAGGGTGGATAAATTATGACTTATTTATTAGAACTATCATATTGTTTGCTTTATGTGATTGGCATTACTTTCTTAATATTAAAGTTTAATGAATATCAATATAAACGTAAACTAGTTTGGATTGCTTCATGTGTTGCAGTATATACTTTGTTTAATTATATTTTGACTGATATTAGCATATACATAAATCTCGAGTTCATAGCAAGAAACTTACTTGTAATTATTTTTGACTTTATTTATGTAACCATTTTACTAAGAAAAATGAATGGGACTAATTTTATTGTATCAATACTATATTTTTTACTTTATGGTTCTTTTTTAGTAATATTCATAAACTTGTTTACACAAGTGTTTGGCATTGAAATATCAAAATTGACAAATCCAGGCATGTTAAAAAGTGAAATCGTTATATTAGTTATATGCTCTACGACACTAATTATGTATTTACTAAGTTCTTTCTTATCTGCTATAAAAGTGGATATGAAAATAAAAGAAACATTTCCTTTTCTAGTTTTAAACGGATTTAATATATTTATAATAATGTTGTTTTTGATAAATTTCGAAAATCCAAATAGTATACAAATGCTTCTTTTTGTTTTTTTATTGATAATTTTACAAACATTAATATTAAATTTTATGTTCATTAAAGCAATTAAGAAATATGATAGAGAAAATGAGGAAAAATTAATAGATTTATCTAATCAGTATAATATGAATCTTTTGGAAGATTTAAAAAAGGAGCAAGAATCCTATCATAAATTGAAGCATGATATAGAAAATCATTTGTTAATTTTAGAAACTCTAGCGGCAACACAGGATATAAAATCATATGTGAATGAAATTAAAAATGATGTAATTACGAATAGAATTAAAGTGGAAACCGGAAATTTGTTTGTCGATGCGTGCTTAAATTCGAAAATTTCTACATATGAAAATGTACAAATTATAATAAATGCTATTTTATGCAACGATATACATCTCTGCGATAAAGATATATGTTCACTTTTGTTCAATATTTTAGATAATGCAGTGAATGCTGCTAAAGAATCATCAAAGCGAGAAGTCGAATTAAAAATGATACAGAATGAGTCCAGTCTTTCAATACGTTGTAAGAATTCTTGTGATGATGAACCTAACTTCATATCAAATAGTGGAAATGGACATGGATATGGCTTGAAGATTATTGATCATATTGTAAAAACATATAATGGGGAAATTTTGAAAGAGTATGCAAACAATGAGTTTGTTGTGAGTGTTTATTTTTGTTTTAATGAAACTTAGCAACAATAAATCGTCATAATATATATAAAAAAACAAGATTTGATTAAGACAATTAATTTTACAAATCGTGTTTTTTTATGATTAATAAGAGGGATTCGTTATTTTTACCATTCATGCAGTAAAATTGACCATTGAGTAAAAACTTTACAACAAATATTACATTCTTGTATCATTTAGATCAGGAGGACTAATGATATGAAAATTATGTCGAAAATAATTGCCCTATTGGAAAAAGTAGCTGAACGTAATTATGCAGTTTGTTCACCATTAGGTTTCTACAAACCAAAATGTAATAAAGAATAAGGATCATTTCACAATGATCTTTTTTCTAAAATTGGAGGTAAAGAATGAAAGACAATGTAATAAGAGAGCTTAAGCCCTTAATAGTGATTTTACAATTTAATGAAATTAATGTAAATATTAATTCTCTTATTCATAAGTATAACCTTGATACTGTGGATAGTATGAGCCTGAAAACTTATAAGTTAATATGCAAAGATTTTAAATTAAAATGCAAAGAGGTTTTAATAAATAGTAAAGATTTAAAAAATTTAACCTATCCGTGTATTTTTACACAAGATGATGGGATTATGCAAATAATCATTAATTATCAAGAAGATTCTATTATATATTTAGATATGAATGATGAAAAACCTAAATTGATGACAATCAGTGATTTTGATGCATTGACATCAAAGAAAATAATATTGTTTAAGAAAAAAGGTTTCATGAGTGAACAAGAAAAATTTGGATTTGCATGGTTTGTTAATGCTATATTTAAATATAAAAGCGCATTGATTCAAGTGCTAATATCATATTTTATCATACAAATTATTGGGCTTTTTACTCCCGTTTTTATTCAGTTTATTTTAGATAAAGTTTTAACGACTGGAAATACATCAACTTTATATGTCTTAACTGCTTTGATAAGTTTTGCATTAATTTTTGAAATGATTTTAAGTCTTGCAAAAGATTATGTTTTTCATTTTACAACAAATAGAATTGATATGATGTTGAATTCAAAACTTATCAAACACTTATTTGAATTACCTTTAGCATACTTTGAAAAAAGAAGAGTAGGTGATACTGTTGCCAGAGTAAGAGAAGTAGAAAACATACGTTCATTTTTAACAGGAACTCCGTTGATGGCAATACTTGATGCAATTTTTGTGTTTGTATACATTATAATTATGTTTTTCTATAGCAAAACACTAAGCTATATCATCTTAGCAATTGTACCTCTAATAGTAATAATTTATGCTTTTGCGACGCCAGTATTTAAAAAAAGGCTTGATAAAAAATATTATGATGGAGCAGAGCTACAATCTTTCATAGTTGAAAGTATGAATGGGATTCACACAATAAAAGCATTTGCTCTCGAACCTAAAATGGATGAAAGGTGGGAAGATATTGCTGCAGAGTATGTCAACACAAGTTTTAAAACTAATAAGTTAGTATTTTCTATTAATGATATTGTTTCATTTTTGCAAAAAATTCAAGACATTATTGTTATTGCAGTTGGTGCAATTTTGGTTATAGATCGAAAGTTAACAATTGGAGAATTAGTAGCATTTCGTATGATTGCGTCAAGAATTACATCACCTTTACTTAGATTTGTTCAAATGTGGCAAGATTATCAGCAGATGAGTTTATCTGTTAAACGAGTAAGTGATATCTTTTTAAATCCTATAGAGTATGAAGCTGAGGAATCATCTTCAATGGAACTTCCAAACTTAAAAGGTAATATTAAGTTTGATAAAGTAGATTTTCGATATCAAGTCAATCAGCCACTTGTTCTTAAAAACATATCGTTTGAAATATGTCCAAATCAAATTATAGGTGTGATAGGTCGTAGTGGTTCTGGTAAATCAACCTTATCCAAGCTTTTACAGAGGCTTTATGTTCCTGAGGGTGGAAAAATTTATTTTGATGATGTAGATACAAGCGTGATTGATCCTTCTTGGTTGAGAAGGCAAATAGGCGTGGTACTTCAAGAAAATTTTATATTCAATGGTACTGTAAAAGAAAATATTTCAATTACAAATCCAACAGCTGATTTTGAATTCATTCAAAAAGTTTGTAAGGTGTCAGGTGCACATGAATTTATAATGGGTTTAGAAAAAGGCTATAATACTTTAATTGGAGAAAAGGGTGTTGGATTATCAGGAGGACAAAAACAGAGATTAGCAATTGCTAGAGCACTGGTTAATGATCCTAGAATACTGATTTTTGATGAAGCAACTTCAGCGTTAGATTATGAGTCTGAAAGAATCATACAGAACAATTTAAAGTTAATTTGTGAAGGTAGAACAGTTATCATTATTGCACATAGACTTTCTACGTTAAAAGATTGTGACTATATCATGAGTATAGATAAAGGTGAAATGATTGAATTTGATAAACCAGAGAGTTTGTTAAAGGAAAAAGATAGTTTCTATAAATACTTAATGGAGCAACAGGGAGGGGTTAAAAATGTTTAGAAGAAAAAAAGATTATAAGTATGATTTTCTTCCTTCTAATTTAGAAATCATTGAAAGACCTCCTTCACCTCTTGGCGGATTTATCATTTATTTGATATCTTTTTCAATAGTAGTGTTGGTTATATTAGCTTTTATCTTTCAGATAGATATTGTTGTGACTACTACAGGCACAATAGATGTTGAAAATGGTATTAAAATTGTAAATAGTAATTCTACAAGCAAAATACTAAGCATTGATAAAAAGCAAGGTGATGTTGTGAAGAAAGATGATATCATTATGCGATTTGAAACAGATAATGAAAAAGACATAGAATCTATGAAAAATGAGATTACTTTAAGTAACTTAAAAATTGCAATATTAGAAACAGAAATAGATAAAATTAGAAATGATTCTATCTTTGATAATTATGATATAGAAAGTTTAAAAAGACAAGAATTACAATTAGAATATGAAATATACTGGAATAATCATACTGAAAAAAATAGACAATATGAATTACAGAAGAACAAAATTGAGATGCGTTATCAAAAAAAAGAACTAACTGAGGATGAAAGAAAAGAAATTGACTCTGAATTAGTCGATATAAGCATTAATTACAATCAGGATAAGAGTGATGAAAAGTTAAGTTTATTAAGTCAACTTAATTCAGAAAAAGAGCAAATAAAAAACTATGAGGACAATTTGGCAAAGCTTAATAAGTTGAATGATGATAAAATTGTTAAGTCACCAGTTGATGGAACCATTTTGATTGCAAATTACAATACTGTAGGAACATATATTAGTCCCAATATAAATATTGTGGAAATAGTTCCATCGGGAAGTAAATTCATTGTAAAAACAAAAATTGTAAACAAGGATATTTCAAAAATAAAGATGGGGCAATCTGTTACAGTAAAGATAGATGCATATGACTATCAAACTTTTGGAGGGCTACAAGGTAAAATCCGTTATATTTCTGCTACATCAAAACTAAGTGACGATAAGAATAGCTTGAATTACGAAGTAGAAATAGAAATAGTTAAACCAAATAAAAAAATGGAATTAAAATCAGGCATGACTGTTTCGATAGATATTAAAACAGATAGGAAAAAAATTATTGAATATATATTTGAACCTATTATGAAAACAGTTGATGATGCATTTTAGCTAGCAAATAATAATATAAGAGAGATATATAATTTAATGAATTTGGATGTTTTATCATGATAGGATTTATTAAAATGACGTAAGATGAATTTTCTACATTAAGTGTCATAATACACTAATTCGCTATAATGATGGAACTTTAAATAAAAATCAAGAGACAAACTATTAGATGTCAATAAGTAACTTGAAATTTATGAAAAATAGTTAATCTTCTCAAAATCAAGAGTGTTTATCTTGATATAGAGGTAAATCCTTTATAAAAACTTCATTATGTGCTTATAAAAGGGCACCTTGAAAACAACTTTTTTGGATCTTTTCAAAAAAGCTTGTGAAATTGAAGAAAATAGCTTGTATTCACTACTCTGTAGAGAGTTTGGAAGTACTACGATAAACAAATTCGTGTACCTCGCCAAGTGCATCCTCAAAAAGGTATTTCTTCTTCCGTGTTGTTGCCAAGAAGTCTGTCTCAGCATTGTGGAAAAACTCATATTGGGTTACTTCCGGCAGTTTCGCTAAATCGCGATATTTGATTACGTAGATTGAATCATTTCTCATGATGGAGAACAAAATTGCACACAGCTTGTTCGCAACAGCATTTACAGCTAAGATATGCTTCTTGCGATCGCCATTCTTTTTGCGAGTAAAATAATCTTTTAAAATAGGATTATTCCTTCTAGCGAATTCAGCAACCATGTATAAAGCATGCCTTAGTTCGCGAGAGCCTTTCTTGGACAGTTTTCCACGCTTATTTACAGAATTACCTGATTCCGAGTTATATCCAAACAAACCAGCAAAGGAAACGATTTGCGAGGCTTTATGGAATCTTGATAAATCACCTAGTTCTGCAATGATTATGGAAGCAGTTGATTTACCGCAGCCAGTGAAAGATAACAAAATTCTGTAGGCGGGGAAATCTAAGGCTTTCGTATCAATCAAACGCTCAAGTTCATGAATCTGAGTTTCAAGATAATGAACAGAGTCCATTAAGCTGAGAATATGAAACTTTTCTTCTTCAGAAATTTGAGTTCTGACGGCGATAGAGTTTCTAGCAGCTTCAATCAGTTCTATCATCTTTTCCTCACCATAACGATTCTTAGATGCTATTTTTATGAGATTTAGTAATTCATCTTGATTAGCATTTATGATAGAATAGGGTGTGGAATATGATGAAAAGATAGCTTTCATAGTGGCGAAGCCAGTTTTGAAAACATTGAGTAGGTCAGGAAAATAAACATTAATTGTAAGCGTCTAATACAGCCCATCTAGAAAATAAAAGAGCCATCGTCTATACTATGCAGGTAGTAGAGGAGATGGCTTTCATCATTTGATTTTCAATCGTTGTGGGATTGTTGGCGAATAGGGTAGTAAAGCTTGTATATCAATTGTCTCACTATTTTTAATTTCTTCAAGTATATATTCTAAATATCCATGTATGTCGAGATTGTTTAATTTTGCACTTTCAATCAGGCTGTAATAGATGCTACTCATCTTTGCTCCACTTTTCGTGTTGGTGAACAGCCAC
>NZ_JBSPEZ010000042.1:0-9569 GCF_053848845.1 Amedibacillus sp. YH-ame6 | reverse complement strand
TTTTCAAGAATAGTGAATTCTAGAAAAAGTACGAAACTAAATCAATAACGAAAAAAGGTCTCATCCCCTTTACTTAGGGGACTTGGGACCTTTTTACTATCTTCCAAGTGTAAAACTTGAGACAATAAAACACTTTGATTAACCATACTAATACAAAACTTCACATAACTTTACAAAAAGATCAAATAGCAATCTGATACAATTGTTTTTCATATGAAACGAGTTCGATTCAAATCCATATGTTTCCTTTATTAAAGACAAAGTTTTAGGTATCTACTTATTTGCTTTATATTTTTTTATAAGAACAACTTCAAACACAATAATTACAAAGATGAGTAGTAAACCAACCTTCAACTTATCCATCCACTTATCAAAAACATTATCTTTCTCAACTTCAAAATCTGATATAGCATGATAATTTTCTGGCAAAATTTGAAGAATTGAATCAGTAACTTCACCGCTTTCACTCTTTATGAATATTTGAAATGAGCGAAACTTACCATATGAATAATTCTCTATATCTTTGTGATAAACAATTTCCATGATAGAAGAGAAAGTATCAAGAGTAATGTAGTCTCCAAATTCAATAAATGTGAACATTTCATCAAAATTTGGCAAATCAGATGATTCTACAATATCTTCTGATAAAACTTGATATAGTTCAAATTCAACTTCTTTGAACGATTTAGATGAATCCCCTTTATTCAAGCGAATATCTAACTCACCACCTCCCGAACCTGCCATACGATACATCACATTTGATTTAGGTTGAGTGATGTTTAGATTTTGAAAAAAAGCATTATTTGCGACCTTTATATTATATGGTTTGCGTCGTTCAGAATTTTTGTAATATACAAATGCGGGTAAATCTGGATAAAATACAGTTGATACTTTTGAATCTATCGAATTATTCTTCAATAATTCTACAATTTCTTTTTCTGTAACACGCATTTCATCAAGTGTATTTTTATCTTTAACATCCTCAGATAATACTACAATATAGTTCCCACTTTTGCGAGTGATAGAAACATCCTTAATCAATAAAAAATCATAAATTAAGAAACAGATAACACAACACAATAATAGAACAGGTAAATATAACCATAGTTTATGAGTTTTCTTTTTCATAATTCCCTCCCGCAGTTCCCTCAGCTATTTTTTAAATATAAAAACATCGAAGAACTTTATATCTTTAGCGTACCATTTATAGACATCTAATTCAACATGAATTAATTCCTTTCTTTACATTCCGCTTCATGAATAACATTCTAAAGTATTTCATATCCTATTATTTTTCTATACATATAAAATCAATTCATGTTATAATACCAATGTTTTTAAAGAGGTGAACAAATATGAATTTACAGGCAATATTAAGAGATATCAGAAGAGCAGATCGAGATTATAACCTTATTGAAGATGGTGATCGTATTGCTGTTGGAGTAAGTGGTGGAAAAGACAGTATGGTCTTGTTGACTGCTTTACATATGTATTCCAAATTCGAAGGTAAGAATTTTACAGTTGTTGGCATCCATATCAAATTGGGGTTTCCAAATATGAACTTTGATGAAGTAAACGCATTCTGCGAAAATGAAGGAATCGAATTCCATAAATTTGATTCTATTGTTTATGAAATATTAAAGAAGAATTTGGATAAGAACGGAAATTTAAAATGTAGTTTATGTTCCAAGTTCAAAAAGGCAACCGTCATTGATGAAGCAAAGAAATTAAATTGTACAAAAGTTGCCTTTGGGCATCATAGTGATGACGCTGTAGAAACGCTATTGATGAATATGATTCATGGTGGTAAGATTGCAACATTCTTACCTAGAATGTATTTATCAAGAACAGATATGACCTTTATTCGCCCTCTTATTTATAGCTATGAGGAAGCCATTATCGCTGCCCAACAAAATAACGATATTCCATTTGTACAAAGTACATGTCCAAACGATGGTTATACAGAACGTCAGGATATGAAAGAATTATTACAAGATTTCTATGTGAAGTATCCCATGGCAAAGAGTAACTTCGTGCACATGTTAAGCAATCAAGAACAAATCGAATTATGGCATAAAGTAAACGAAGAAAGTTAATCTATACAAAAGAAGTGCACTCCACCAAGGAAATACACTTCTTTTCTTTATTCTTTCCCTTCTACAAAGTAGGTAGCTTCCATATCTGCAGTACTTAATGCAAATGCGAGAGGATACATTTCAAACGCCGCTCCAACATTGCGCACTTCTTCACTTCCACTAAAGCCCATATGATATCGTATTGCAAAAGCCTCTTCACGTGACAATCGTATAAAGCCATTGATGATATAAACACTTTTCTCTCCATGTCCATAAGGCAATTGATCATCAAATTCATAATATGGAACTTGTTGCCATGTTCCATTTATCTTTTGATTACGTGTACTTTCTTTATAACAATTAACTTTACAAACATCGTGTAATAAAGCGACAATAGCTACACTCTCATCGTCGTAGTTCATATGATACAATTCTTTCGCACGATCCCTCTTCAAATAATCACATAGACAATCATATACATTCAAGCTATGTTCTAACAACCCTCCTGCATAAGCTCCATGAAATCTAGTAGAAGCTGGTGCAGTTAAAAAATCACTTTGGTTCAATAAGTAATCCAATAATTTTTCGCTTCCTTCTCGATTTACATGTTCTTTATATAACGCGATAAATCTCTCTCTATGATCCATGCCCTACCTCCTGTATCTTTGTTAAAAGTATAGCATATGTTAAACAAAAAACAAAATAAAAAAGAAGTCGATTCATCGGCTCCTTTTTCATGTCCAAGAGTAGAGATCTTTCCCTGTAAATGCAGGTGGGTGATCTGTACGAATTTTTAGGATTCCTGCTCGTAGCAAGTATTCACACCAAATCATAACATCCGATCTCCCTTATCTCTAAGTGTAGGAAAAATGTGTAACTCTTGGACACTTATAGTATATCATGTATATTCTAAAAGAATACTCTTGACATTTATATTTTTTTTGCTTTCTTGAAACTAACAATCATGTATAAAAATCAAGTTTATACCTAGAAAAAAAAGTAGATTAATTTTCTCCTTTAGTTATGCTTAAACAAAGCTCATCGAGTTGGATTTGATCCACAGTTGATGGTGCTTCACTCATCAAATCAGATGCGCTGGCAGTTTTTGGAAATGCAATTACATCTCGTATATTATCTGTATTACTTAAAATCATAATCAAACGATCGAGTCCAATTCCTACACCACCATGTGGAGGTGTTCCATATTTAAAGGCATCAATAAAGAATCCAAATTTTTCATATGCTTCTTCCAATGACATACCAATTGCTTCGAATACTGTTTTCTGTAATTCTTGATCATGAATTCGAATAGAACCACTTAATAACTCATATCCATTCAACACTAAGTCATATGCACGAGAATAACAATGAGAAGGATCACTCATCAATTTATCTACATCCTCTAGATTAGGAGACGTAAATGGATGATGTGCTGCTACATAGCGGTTTTCATCCTCTACATATTCAAACATTGGGAAATTCGTAACCCATAAGAAACGATAGCTTGAAGTATCTATTAAATCTAAGTCATGTCCTAATTTATTACGTAGAGCACCCATTGCCGTTTGAGCAACTTTTTTCTTATCCGCAACCATGAAGATAACATCGTTATTTTCTAAACTATAATTCTTCACTAAAGCTGCTTTTTCATCATCGCTTACTACTTTCGCAACAGATCCACTCAGCACATCCTCACTCATCTTCAAATAAGCGAGTGCTTTCGCTCCATAGATTTTTACATATTCTTGTAGTTTATCAAAATCTTTACGTGAGAACTTATCTGCACAATTCTTCGCAACCATCCCACAAATAACACCTTCACTATCCAACACGTTTTTGAACACTTGGAATTCAGTATGTTCAAATACAGCATTCATTGTTTGTAGTTCCATACCAAATCGTAAATCTGGTTTATCACTACCAAAACGAGCCATACATTCTTCATATGGTATACGAAGGAAAGAATCAAGTTCTACATCTTTCACTTCTTTGAAAATTTTCTTCATTAATCCTTCTGTTACATTCCAAATATCTTCTTCTTCAACAAAACTCATCTCGATATCGATTTGCGTAAATTCTGGTTGTCGATCCGCCCTTAAATCTTCATCACGGAAACATTTAGCAATTTGGAAATATTTTTCTAAACCACCCACCATCAACAACTGTTTATATAGCTGTGGTGATTGTGGAAGAGCATAGAATTCTCCTGGTGTTAAACGACTTGGAACTAAATAATCACGTGCTCCCTCTGGTGTCGACTTACATAAGATAGGAGTTTCAATTTCTAAAAAACCTAAATCAGATAAATAATTACGAGTTAACATGGTGACTTTGTGACGTAACATCAAATTCTTCTGCAATACACTTCTTCTTAAATCAAGATAACGATATTTCAAACGTGTATCTTCTAAAGCATCTGTTTCATCCGCAACAATGATTGGTGTTGTTTGTGCACGGTTTACGATTGTCACTGATTCTACCTTTACTTCGATATCCCCAGTAGGAAGCTTAGGGTTTTTATCTTTACGTTCACAAACGATTCCTTTTACTTCTAAGATATATTCATTACGTACATCTTTGATTTGTTCTGCGATATGCTCATCAAATACCAATTGTGTAATTCCACTACGATCTCTTAAATCAATAAATACAAGTGCACCGAAATTTCTACGTTTTGCGACCCAACCAACTAACGTCACTTCTTTTTGTGCATCTTCGATTCTTAACTCTCCATTTTGGTGTGTTCTATTCATGTGTATTCCCTTCTCCCTGACACGTACATACATGTTCATCTTGTACAAACATCGCATCTATCGCATCAATAATCTCTTCTATTTTTACTGTTTGTTTTACTTGGTCTTTAATCCGTTTTATATTGACAGTCCCTTGTTTTATATCATCTTCTCCAACAAACAATGCTACTTTTGCTTTTTGACGATCGACCGTTTTAAATTGAGCTTTAAAAGAACGATTCAAATAATCCATATCACAACGATACCCCGCAGAGCGAAGTGCAGTTGTAATTTGCAATGCTTCATTTCTAACAGATTCATCTAGACATAAAACATAGGCATCCAATCCATCTTCTTCATTTAACACAATACCTTCAGCCTCACAAGCAATGATCAAACGCTCAATTCCCATCGCCCAACCGATTCCACTCATTCCTTCTGGTCCTCCAAAATATTCCACAAGACCATCGTAACGACCTCCTGCAAACACAGTCGATTGTGCACCCATATCTTTATTAACAGAAACAACCTCAAATACCGTGTGTGTATAATAATCCAAACCACGAACCAAACGATCGTCTACTTCATAAGGAATTCCTAATGCATCTAGACCATCCAATACTTCTTTAAAGTAAGCTTTACTTTCTTCATTTAGATAATCTTCCATTTTTGGTGCAGTTTTCATCACTTCACGTTCATGATCAACTTTACAATCCAAAATACGCAATGGATTTTGTTCAAAACGACGTTTACAATCTCCACACATATGTTCAATATCGTGTTCAAAGTGTTTCTTCAATGCGCTACGATATGCATCGCGTGATGCATCATCCCCTAACGTATTGATTAACACCTTCATATCTTTCAATCCAAGAG
This sequence comes from Amedibacillus sp. YH-ame6, assembly GCF_053848845.1. NCBI lineage: Bacteria > Bacillati > Bacillota > Erysipelotrichia > Erysipelotrichales > Erysipelotrichaceae > Amedibacillus > Amedibacillus sp. YH-ame6. Next base: position 3,886 of record NZ_JBSPEZ010000042.1, on the reverse strand, counting down.
CCGTAACAAAAGACCAACCAAGAGTAATTGCTTCTACATCCAACAAAGGACTCTTTGCACCAATGACTTCTACACCAAACTGATGAAAAATACGCATTCTTCCCTTTTGTGGACGTTCATGACGACACTGTGGTCCTACATAATACATTTTCACTGGTAAATCTGCATATCCAAACATTTTATGTTCCACAAATGCTCTAGCAACACCTGCCGTACATTCTGGACGCAATGTCAAAGATGTAGAACTATTTTCTAACTGAAATGTGTACATCTCTTTATTGACCATATCACTGGAATCATTTCCTCTTTTAAACACATTGGTATGTTCAAAAATTGGGGTTCTAATTTCCTGATAATTATATACATAACAAAACTGACGAATCAATTCTTCTAAACGATGCCATTTACCAACCTCACTTGGTAGTACATCTTGTGTTCCTCTAGGTACTTGATAATTCATATTTATTTCCTCCTATAAAAGTATAAAAAAACGCCCTGTATAAGGACGTATCTATACGCGGTGCCACCTTATTTCGTTCATTGAACGCTATACTCAAGTCCATAACGCAGACATGCGATTACCCATTTCCTGATAACTCCTCAAAAGTGTCCCAAGTATACACCAAGTGAAGACTTTCAGCACAACATCTTCTCTCTATAACAAGGCATATAATCAGCTCTTTATCTATGGATTATCTATAGTTTACCTAGGTTAAAGTATTTTGTCAATAGAAAATGCGTTCTCTAGAAGCACGAAGGTTTCTTTCTCTCACAAGATTTTCGCAAATAACTCGCTGTGATAGTATTTGAAGAATCGATCATTTCTCGTGGTGTTCCCGTAAACACAATTTCTCCTCCTGCACTACCGCCATCTGGTCCTACATCAATGATATAGTCAGCTCGTTTCATAACATCTAAATTATGTTCTATCACAAGCACTGTATTTCCACGTTCCACAAAACCATCTAATACTTCCATGATTTTATGAACATCAAATGCATGCAAACCTGTAGTAGGTTCATCAAGTACATAAATGTTTCCTTTTTTATCTAAGTATTTCGCTAATTTCACACGTTGTCGTTCACCACCCGATAAAGTAGATAATGATTGACCCAAAGATAAATAAGATAAACCTACTTCCATCATAGCGTGAATATGTTTATGGATTTTCTTATGTTCTTGAAAAAAAGAATATGCTTCTTCAACACGCATTTCTAAAATATCTACGATCGTTTTACCACGATATTTATAAGACATTGCTTCATCACTGTATCGTTTTCCTTCGCATGCCTCACAAACAGTTACAACGGGGTCCATAAACACCAATTCCGTCAAAATTACGCCTCTTCCTTTACATACAGGACAAGCTCCTTTACTATTAAAAGAAAACAATGAAGGTGATACATGATTTTCCATCGCAAGTAGTTTGCGAATATCATCAAAGAAACCAAGGTAAGTCGCTGGGGTAGAGCGTGATGTAGCGGTAATCGCAGATTGATCCACCAAAACCACTCGTTCTTCATACTCTTTCGCAAAAACATCACGAATCAAAGTAGACTTACCAGAACCTGCAACACCACTTATCACACATAATACATGCAAAGGAATAGACACAGAAACATCTTTCAAATTATGTAAAGAAGCATGAGTAAGCTCTAGATAGGAAGTAATCGCTCTAGTATTTTCTTTTACTTCAACATATTCACGCATAGCTTTCCCTGTTAAAGTATCCGTTTTTAACAATCCTTCATAACTCCCCTGATACAGCACTTCCCCTCCATTACTTCCTGCATGAGGTCCTACATCGATTACTTCATCCGCAATGGATATAACATCTTTATCATGTTCTACCACCAACACGCTATTCCCTTTATCACGAAGGCTTTGTAATAACTTACTCATTCTATAAACATCTCGTGGATGCATTCCCGTACTAGGTTCATCAAATATATACATCATTCCCGTTAACGAGCTTCCCATATAGCGTACTAGTTTTAGTCGTTGCGCCTCTCCTCCAGATAATGATGTTGATTCACGATTCATACTTAAATATGGAAGACCAATTTCAATCAAGCGAGATAAAGAGGATAAAAGACTTTGAATGATAGATTGCGCACGATCATCGTGTATAGTTTCAAGCATATGATATAGCTGTGTAAACTCCATTTCGCAAAGATCATGTATCGTGTATCCTTGTATTTGGCAGGATAATGCCCTTTCATTCAAACGTTTTCCATGACAACAAGGACATGGATGGGATTGTATTAATTTCTGATAACGAAGAAGAGACGTCTCTTTTATTTCTGAAATATCTCTTTTCAGTAATGCCTTCTTTAAAAAATTGTAAATACCACCTACATCTTTATGAACTTGTTTCCCATTACGTTCATATGCTCCATACAATAACAAATTACGTTCTTGTTCACTATAATCCTTCCACTTTTTATCCGAATCAAACAAACCACTATTCACGTATGCTTTCCAATACCATTTTCCTGGATGAAATGCTGGCAAATCTAACATATCTTCATTCAAACTTTTGTTATTATCAATTACCGCAAAAATATTCACATCTATAATAGTGCCAACCCCATACAATGTGGGCACATACCATTGGGATTGTTGAAAGAAAAATAAGAAGATGTACCAATATAAGGAGTTGCAATCCTTGAAAACAACAAGCGCATCAATGTATACATATCACTAATTGTACCTACAGTTGAGCGAGCATTACCGCCTAACCTAGATTGATCAATAATGATGGATGCTGATAAATTCTCAATACACTCAACTCTTGGTTTTTCAAACTTAGGTAAACGTCCTCGAATGTATGCTGAATACGTCTCATTCATTTGTCGTTGACTTTCTGCCGCAATCGTATCAAATACAATACTTGATTTCCCTGACCCCGAAACTCCTGTAAACACAACAATCTTTTCTTTCGGTATATCTAGTGTAATATTTTTTACATTGTTTTGTGTTAATCCTTGTATATGAATCTTATTTTTATCTTGCATAAATACCCTCTCCTTCTTCAATATACCCTAAAGTATAAAGCCTCCAGTAAGGGGAAAGTCAAGACACATCTCTCTATGCAATTTTAGAAAGCTTGTTTTATTTTTTTATACTAGTCGAAAACAAACCATGCACACTACAATACGCATATACTTCGCCACTACCTGTATATGGGAAGCGTATTTCCATCGGTTGTTCTGGATATAACTTTATAAACTGCATGCGATCATATGATACAAATGCAACAAAAGAAATATAGTGTTCTTTTTTCATATCGTGTTCCATACTCACGAAGTAATCATGCTCGACAATGTTGATATCTAGTTTATGATCATCGTCAACTAATCTCTCTAATGGATGTAAGGTATAACCACAACAATGCATATCCACATACGACATTGAAGTTAGAATATTACCACATTTTGGGCATACATAAAATTGTATATTTTTTATATTTCCCTTATCTTTGCTTTTTGTCTCCAAACTTCCATTAAAGAAACAATCCATGGACACTTCAAATAGTTGTGATATTTCCTTTATCAGGGAAATATCCGGAACTCCTTTGCCACATTCCCACTTCGACACTGCCTGCTCACTAACATGTATTTTTTGTGCCAACTGCTTTTGTGTCAGGTTTTGTTCTCTTCTAAGTTTTCGAATCAATTTTCCAATTTCATATACATCCATATAAATCACCTCATAACTATTCTATCTTCCTTTTAAATATAATACAAACAACGCATCGTTGAATCGAGTAGGAGATAAATAATTATTTTATTTATCGTCCTCTCACACCACCGTACGTACGGTTCCGTATACGGCGGTTCAGTATATTTTATATAGAATTGTTTCGATAGAGGGTTTCCATTGC
>NZ_JBSPEZ010000041.1:4741-14570 GCF_053848845.1 Amedibacillus sp. YH-ame6 | reverse complement strand
TCTTGACTCATCGATTGCAGTTTTGTTTTGATTTCTTCTCTGTTTTTCATGTCTTAATTATACCACATTTTATACCAAAATACACGATATTTATAGGCTTTTTTCACTGTTTTATACAAACATTGGCTTACTCTTTTTGAAGGCTGTTTTTTGGTCAATTCGTAAACCTTCTAATAACCATTTTAACTGTTGTTGGGAAAGAATGATGGTTCCTTCTTCATTCTTAACCCATTTAAAGTGTCCTTTATCTAAACGCTTATATAAAAGCCAGAATCCACTTCCATCCCAGTACAAACACTTGATCTTATTGCGATGTCGATTGCAGAAAATATACAAAGCATCCTCAAAAGGATTAAGATGATGTATATCTTGTATAAGGGATGCATAACCATCGATTCCTTTTCGCAGATCTGTGTAGTTTTTAACCATATATATTTGTGCTATCTCCTGAAACTGTATCATTGTAATGCCTTCATGATTTTGCGTAGTCCTTCATCATCCAATGAAGCATCTACTGATAAAGAAACTCCATTCATTACGAATGAAATTCTTTTCTGTTCTTTGCATTTCACTGGTACAATACTAACTTCATCTGCTTTGTTTACAGATTGGTATTTATGGTTCTTGAAACTCTGATAAGGAAGACTACGCTCTCTACAGAATCGTTTCATATTCAATCCTGATAATTGCTGTTCTTTGTGTAGCTTTTCCCAATCATAATCATATTTTACTGGCATTGACTTCACCTCCTGTTGAATATATTATCCTACAGGAGTTCTTATTTTTCTAGATGGGCTGTATTAGACGCTTACCATTAATTCGAGCAAGGAATCGGTTTTTCTCCTGAGTCAAAGTTTTCTTCAAACAAGCATTTCTACGAGTAAGTGATTTCAATTCAGCATATTCCTTTTTCTGTGAAGAAACAGGTTTCGCCTCACCTCTGACAAGAATATCTGTAATACATTTGGCATCCAGCTTATCAGTTTTTGGAAGTCCTAAGTAATCACGATATTTCTTTACCGATTCAGGGCGGATCATAATGATATTGAAACCATCCATTTTAAGACGCTCGTAGAGATTATCACCATAGATACCAGTTACTTCTAAACCAATGAAAATCTGGGATTTATCGGTAGAAAATGTAGTTAGTATATCAACAAACTTTTGATATCCAGGTAACGTGTTATTAAAAGTAAACTTCTTGATCAGGATTTTTGAATCTTTGTCCATGATACAACAATCATGTTTCATCATGGCAACATCGATTCCAACAAAAAATGAATAATGGTTCATATAAATCTTCCTTTCGTAATCAGTTCTGTATTGCACCTCTAAAGCAAGACAAACACAACCTCGTCAATGAGAAGATATGAAACAAGTTCATTCTTCAACAAACCAATCAGTGAATAAAGAGTATCTTGTTTAAAGGAATCAGTCTTTTGAAAGCAGATCAACAGTCTGCAGGAGAAAAATAGACAACCTTAGATACAGAACTACTCTATTATCTTGAAATAAGAAGAGAATTTCAACCAGTAATGACAAATGAAGTCTTACTGATTACGTTACATATTATACGAGGAGAGAAAGAAATGAAAAGAATTAAAATATTACTAGTATTATTGCTGTTGCTTGGAATCACACCAATAACAACAGGGTGTAGCAATAGTAATGAACCAAAACAAGAAGAAACAATTGAAAAGAGCAGAGGTGTTGTAGATGATTTCAGTGATCAACTTTTTCTAAATGGGAAACAGGCCAAAATGCCTACGAGCTTAAATGATCTAGGTGATGATTATACCTATGGTGATAAGATTTCTTACATTGATTTTAAAAATGATGATGGGTTTCAATGCACACTTGGAGATTTAAACTATAAGGGAGAATTTTTTTCTCAAATCGTATTATTGAATGTTAAATACGAGAATTTGGATAGGAATTCAATCATATATGGTATATTTACTGATACAAAAACTCCCAAAGAAAGCTTTTCACTTAATTCATTAATAAGAGGATCATCAAGAGATGAAATATTAGAGACATTGGGAAAACCTTCTAAGGATAGTGATGGTGTTTTACAGTACTTTAATAAAGATAACTCATTAAAAGGAGAGAGAATTGTTATTTCACTGGATGATAATGATAAACTTTCTATTTTGATATTGGGTAAGTATCCAGATGATTTAGAAGATGAAATGGAGTGATTTAAAACAAAGAAGGGAGATAATGCACTGATCAAGTGTATGTCGTGAAGTAGAAATGGAAGAAAAACTAAATAGGAGTGAAGTTAATATGATAAAAAATGAATCGACTAATGCTAATGATTCAAATTTAGAAAGAATGGTAGAAAGGCAAGTGATAAACAATGATATCGTAAGTTTAATGAAATAGACATATTGTTTGAATAGCAACGATGAATCGCTGATAAATAATCAATTAAACAGTAGTCAAGATGAATCAAAAACAATCGACTTAATTCATTCCTGAAAATTGAGGTTGTGACATATAAAGTCACACCTCTTTTTTCTATTTTGACCATTTAATCATAAAATGTGACCATTGAATTAAAAAAATAAAATTAAAATAGAAATGCGATATGATTATTCTAAAGAATAGGGGTGAAAGATTGGAAAACATATCAAGAAGGTTATCAATAAAATTATATAGAAAAGGGTACATTGGAGAAGAGAAAATAGAAAAGATTAGATTCGCCATAGAATTATGTCTTACACAGATAGTTACATTTACTTCTATATTTCTAATAGGAATACAGTTTGTAAATCTAATGGAAATATTGCTTTATCTAATTGTGTTCATAAGTGTAAAGCATTATATGGGTGGATATCATGCAAAGACATATATAGGATGCTATATACTTACAATTTTGAATACATTAGTAATTTTACAAATGTCAATATCATTCAAAAATGAAATATATTGCATGGTATCAATAATTTTAGCAGTGATATACATATACATAAGAGGGAGTGTGGTTGAAAGTGAGACGAAATTAGGTAAAGCTAAATATACTAGAAATGGAATCATAGTAACAAATGTTTTTTGCTTTATAAGTCTAGGACTTATGCTGGTAAACGAGCATGTGTACTCAAATATTATAAGTAATACGCTAAATGGAATCGTCATAATGATGGAGATAGAAATAAAAACTAGGAGGAGAGAAAGAGATGAAAAGAATTAAGATACTATTAGTATTGTTGCTATTACTGGGATTTACACCAATGACAATAGGATGTAGCAATAGTAATGATTTGAAACAAGAAGAGAAAGAAGAAATTGAAAAAAGCAGAGGTGTTGTAGATGATTTTAGTAAACAGCTTTTTCTAAATGGGAAACAGGTCAAAGTTCCTACAACTTTGACTGAATTGGGGGATGAATACTCTTATGGAAATACAGAAAAATATATGAATTTTCAACAAGATAATGGAATAACATATACACAAGGGGAGCTATTTTATAAAGAAGAATCTTATGCAAGAGTAACTCTTTATAATACAAATAATGAAAACATGAATAGAAATTCAGTAATATGCGAAATAAGATTTAAAGCTAGTAATACTGGGGATTATGCTTTACAAAATTTAAAAAAAGGAGCCTCAAGAGAAGAAATAGAGAATACTTTAGGAAAACCAAATGTTGATGATGGGGTTGTCTTACAGTACTTTAATGAAAAGGATGATGGCGAGCGAAGAAAACATAATAGAATAGTTATTCATTTGATAGATGAGAAAATAGAATATTTCATAATTACAAAAAGTTCAGAAGACTAGGAGGAAAAAAAATGGAAGAAAAGGATATAGAATTAAAACAAAAACAACCAGGAGATGATGGATATCTAGAAGAATGGTTAAAAGAATCAGGAAAAAATATAGAAGCAAAAGAACTAGCTTTTGCTATTGCAGAACATTTAGTTGGAAAGTACTCAAAGACTGGTATTGAAGGTGCAAAAGAAATAATGAAGTTTATGTCTGCAGATGAACTTGCAAACTTAATAAAAAATACGTCAGAAGAAGACCTGTCATATTTGAATGATTCTCTCAAATTGTTTGAAGATAGTGGTTCTAGTAGCACGCTAGCAAGTTTCAAAAGGCTTGTAACAGGTTTATTTACTGCTAAAGATTTACTAGATACTACAATGGATGCAAAAGTTATGATGGATGCAATACAAGATTATAATAGTACAGGAAGCACATATGATTTGATCAATGCTATATCAGAAACAATGAATACGATGGGAGATGTCACAGGATTTTTAGGACCAATTGGTGGTTATTTTACATTTTATTTAAAATTAGGTTCAGATATTATAGCAGGGATGAAAACATTGGAGGCAAAAGCCAGAGAAAAGCATGAAATATTAATGGGGTTATTAGAGCCAATGGAGGATTCAGCGACTCCAGAAGAAGCAGATGAGCTATTAAATTCATTAAGTAAAGGTGATATGAGTGAATATTATCAGAAAAAACAAATAATGAAAATAAAAAAACTATTGGATCGTTGGTTACAGAGCAAAGGAATATCATTCATTACAACAGAAGCAGCAATACATCAACTTTATCCAGACTATATTTTCATTGAAAACGATATAGAAATATTAACAAATAAAATAAAAAATCTATATTATAAAAAAACGACAGCAGAATGGAGAGATAAACAAGATCATGCATATGTATTTGGTCCAGATGGAATGATAGATAAAATAAAACAGGATGTAGATGATGCATCAAACCAAAATAAAGTAGATCCACTCATATTTGATATTGATGGAGATGGATTAAGACCAACGAGCATATTGGAAGGTGCTTATTTTGATTTGGATGGAAATGGAAAAAAAGAAAGAATGAGCTGGGTAGGCAAAGGAGATGGACTACTTGTATATGATAGAAATAGTAATGGAATTATAGATAATGGTAAAGAATTGTTCAGTAACTTTACAGTATTAGCAAATGGAACACTAGCAAAAAGTGGATTACAGGCATTGACAGAATTTGATGAGAATAAAGATGGAATCATAGATGAAAAAGATTCTATTTTCAGTAAGCTTAGATTATGGATGGATAATGGAGATGGAATCAGTGAGGCAGGAGAATTAAAAACATTAAAAGAGCTAGGAATCAAGTCAATCAGTTTAAAGACAAATGGAAATATAGGATCCATCAATGGTATCGAAATCAGGAATGAAGGAACGTATTCGAAAGATGATGGAACAACAGGAGGGTTTGGGGAAATATGGACAAAGCCTAATTATGCAGATAGTATAGAAAAGGAAACAGTTGAAATATCAGAGGAAGTAAAAAAACTGCCAGAAGTAAGATCATTTGGAAACTTGGCATCATTGCAGCAGGCAATCATGAAAGATGAAACTGGAAGAATCAGAGAGTTGATAGGTAAGATCATCTCAACATCAGATGTAAAGGCACAGGAAACATTAACCAAAGAATTGTTAAAGATAATGAGTGGAGCAGACAATATAGCATCAAGCAGTAGAGGCAGCTATATAGATGCAAAAGAACTGGCAGTAATAGAAGCATTCACAGGAGAAAAGTATGTAGGAAAAGATGGAGCAAATCCAAACAATGCAGCGGCACCAATATTAAAGGAAACGTATAAGGATATAGTTCGTACATATTTGATACAAATCATGATGAAGGGTATATTGAAAGAATATATAGGATATTTCAGCCTGACAGAGAATAATATCTTGAAAGTAGATGTAGACAGATTAAGTCGATATATCAAGCTAGATATAGTAGAGGGAAGAGATGTAGAAAAAGTATTAGCAGGGTTGGGTTATATTTTAAGTAACAAGGGTACTGAAAACAATGCATATTTTAAATTCGTAGAACAATTTAAGAATACATCATATGAAGATATAATATTGAAAAGCAATGAGAATTCGATGATAGAAACATCAGGAAATGATACATACATATATCGTAAAGAAGATGGAAATGATACGATATATGATAGAGAAGGAATCAATACACTGAAGTTTCTTGATATCGATTCAAGTGATTTGAGCTTAAACATGTCATAGTAGATGGATATAAAAGTTTAGTGATAACGATAATAAGTACAAAGAAGAAGATCATCTTGAAAGAATATTACTATGGTGGAGAAGTAAAAGTATTCAAGATGGAGTTTTCTGATGCAACAATATGGGATACAGAAGAAGTAAGTTGCAGATTTATTCAAGAATCTACAGATAAAGAAGGTGATTTTTCTTTTAATGATTATATTAGAGGTTCCAACGGCAATGATATTTTAGATGGAGGAATCGGAGATGATAAAATATGAAATTCATCTTGTTCCGATACTGCTTACAGGGATTATGATATATTTCATTAAAAACGGAAGCTGTGTTGAATGCTATACGAGACTAATCAAAATGAAATATAAAAGAAACGGCTCAGTCAGTGCAACAGTTTCTGCTGTATTATCTATCATTTTGATAATCATTGGAGAACATGAGAACTCATTGATTATATGCAATACACTGTTCATGATCATGGTCATGATGGAAATCGAGAAACGGATATGAAAGAGAGGAATAAAAGAATGAAGAGAATGAGAGTATTACTGGTGCTGCTGCTGTTTTTTGGAATGACAATAGGATGTGGTAATAATGAAAAACCGAAAGCCGACATCACAAAAAACCCCCAAGATAGCCGAGGTGTAGTGGATGATTTTAGTGATCAGCTGATTCTCAATGGAAAAAAAGTAAAGATACCTACAACATTGAACGAACTGGGATATGATTATACGTTTGGAGATGAACCATCTTTCATATATTTTGAAAATGATGAAGGAACTCCATGCGTATTGGGTAATATCTTCTATAAAGGAGAGAAATATGCGCAGATGCTTTTCCTGAACACGACAGCAGAGGAAAAAAATAGAGATTCTATCTTATTTGGTATCTTCTTTGATACGATAACGCCACAGAACAGCTATTCCATGGGTAGCCTAAACAATGAAAGTACGAAGGAAGATATTATCAAACTACTTGGAGAGCCTGATACGGATGGGAACAATGTTCTTCAGTATTTCAATAAAAAAGAAAAGAATCGAGAGGAACGGATCCTAATCAGGCTTAGCGATGAACGAAAAATGGAATATTTTACGATATCTAAATATCCAGAAAAATAAAAAGAAAGGTGGAGAAGAAAGATGGAAAAAAATTTGAGTATGACCGCAATGACTCAAAAGCAGCAGGGAGATGATGGCTACCTTGAAGAATGGATCAAGGAACAGGCAGGAACACTAACGGCAGAAAAGCTGATAGATGAAGTCATCAATCATATGGTCGCGGCGTATAAAAAGGCAAATTTCGGAAGTGCGATATTCAAAGATCTGACGGCACACGAAGTAGCGAATATCATCAAGAACACTTCGGAAAATGAAAATACGGCTATATTTGATAAATTGGGGACAAATATGGCAGAAGAGGCAGGATCTAATTTTAAAAGTATGGTTTCGGATCTCATCAATGTATACGGTATCGTCAGTGATGTCACGGAAGCATCGGATATGATAAAGAAAATCAATGATTATAATGAATCTAAAAATCCTGTTGATATGATCAGATCTGTATCCAGCATCATGTCGAACATCGGGAATGCGACCAACTATTTTGGACCTATAGGCTCATATTTTACATTCTATTTCAAAATAGGTGCAGACATCATAAGCGGTATGGAAAATTTGAAGCGATTATATGATGAACATTATGACAGACTGAATCGATTATATGACGAACTGAGCAAGGCAGGAAGTTCGAAAGAAGCTGACGAACTTGTAGATACTTTAATGAATGGATCGATGGATGAATATTACGCAAAGAAACAGATGATAGAATTGAAGGCAATCTTTGACAAATGGCTATCGAGCAAGGGAGCAGGACATATGACGACACAGCAGCAGCTGGAAATCGCATTCCCTGAATATCGTGTGAAGAATCAGAACATCATCGATCTTACAAATAAAATCAAGAACAAATACTATGAGAAAACAACAGAAACATTCCGTGAAGAACAGGATCATGAATATCTTTTCAATAACGGAGTAATAACAAAGATCAAACAGGATGTGGATGACGCATCACATCAGCAGAAAGTGGATCCGCTCATCTTTGATATCGATGGAGATGGTTTAAAACCAACGAGTATACTGGATGGAGCGTATTTCGATCTGGATGGAAATGGGAAGAAAGAGAGGATGAGTTGGGTAGGCAGTGGAGATGGTTTGCTAGTATATGACAGAACTGAAAATGGAGTCATCGATAATGGAAAAGAATTATTCAGCAACTTCACGATACTGGCAAACGGAACACAGGCACAGAGCGGTTTACAGGCACTGGTAGAATTTGATGAAAACAAAGATGGAATCATAGATGAAAAAGATTCTATTTTCAGCAAGCTGAGACTGTGGATGGACAATGGAGACGGCATCAGTGAAGCAGGAGAATTAAAAACATTAAAAGAGTTAGGAATCAAGTCAATCAGTTTAAAGACAAAAGGAAATATAGTATCCTTCAATGGTATTGAAATCAGGAATGAAGGAACGTATTCAAAAGATGATGGAACCACAGGAGAGTTTGGGGAAATATGGACAAAGCCTAATTATGCAGATAGTATAGAAAAAGAAACAGTTGAAATATCAGAGGAAGTAAAAAAACTGCCGGCAGTAAGATCGTTTGGAAACTTGGCATCATTGCAGCAGGCAATCATGAAAGATGAAACTGGAAGAATCAGAGAGTTGATAGGTAAGATCATCTCAACATCAGATGTAAAGGCACAGGAAACATTAACCAAAGAATTGTTAAAGATAATGAGTGGAGCAGACAATATAGCATCAAACAGTAGAGGCGGCTATATAGATGCAAAGGAACTGGCAGTGATAGAAGCATTCACAGGAGAGAAGTATGTAGGAAAGGATGGAGCAAATCCAAACAATGCAGCAGCACCAATATTGAAGGAAACATATAAGGATATCATACGTACATATTTAATACAGATCATGATGAAGGGAATATTGAAAGAGTATACTGGATACTTCAGTCTGACAGAGAATAATATTTTGAATGTAAATGTAGACAGATTAAGTCGATATATCAAGCTAGATATAGCAGAAGGAAGAGATGTAGAAAATGTACTAGCAGGGTTGAGTTATATTTTAAGTAACGATGGTACTGAAAGCAATGCATTTTTTAAATTCGCAGAACAATTTAAGAATACATCATATGTAGAAATAATATTGAAAAGCAATGAGAATTCAATGATAGGAACATCAGGAAATGATGTTTTGAATGGTACATCAAAGGACAACTATATTGTTGGTAATCTAGGAAATGACTATCTTGCAGGAGGAGCAGGAAACGATACGTATATTTATCGTAAAGGAGATGGGTATGATACGATCTATGATTATGAAGGAAATAACATTATACAGTTGAAAGACATCAATCCAGAAGACATCTACCTCAGAAAGTATAGTAGCTATGAAATAGATATCAACATCAAAGATGGAGGAAGGATACGTTTAACTTATGCACTACAAAATGTAAATGCTCGAAATTATAGTATCGTATTTGAAGATGGAACAATTTGGACAAAAGAAGATATCGTCAAGTACGCAAAAGTGTTAGAAGGAACATCTGGATCTGATACATTAGATGCAATGTTTGAAGAAAGTAAGCTATATGGAAGAGAAGGCAATGATACATTGAATGGCAGTAGTGGAGATGATAGAGAAGGTATATCGAATGAAAGAAGTTTGTAACGTAGATTACATAGTCTAGGTCTACAAGGAAGAT
>NZ_JBSPEZ010000041.1:0-4731 GCF_053848845.1 Amedibacillus sp. YH-ame6 | reverse complement strand
TCAAGTACGCAAAAGTGTTAGAAGGAACATCTGGATCTGATACATTAGATGCAATGTTTGAAGAAAGTAAGCTATATGGAAGAGAAGGCAATGATACATTGAATGGCAGTAGTGGAGATGATATCCTTGATGGAGGAACAGGTAATGATTATTTAAATGGAGGAGCAGGTAGCGATATTCTAGATGGAGGGACAGGAAATGATGATCTTCGCGGTGAAGCAGGAAACGACACCTATATCTATCGAAAAGGAGATGGGAATGATACCATCTATGATTATGAAGGGAATAATATCATACAGTTGAAAGACATCAATCCAGAAGATATCTACCTCAGAAAGTATAGTAGCTATGAAATGGATATCAACATCAAAGATGGAGGAAGGATACGTTTAATTTATGCACTACAAAATGTAAATGCTCGAAATTATAGTATCGTATTTGGAGATGGAACAATCTGGACAAAAGAAGATATCGTCAAGTACGCAAAAGTATTAGAAGGAACATCTGGATCTGATACATTAGATGCAATGTTTGAAGAAAGTAAGCTATATGGAAGAGAAGGCAATGATACATTGAATGGCAGTAGTGGAGATGATATCCTTGATGGAGGAACAGGTAATGATTATTTAAATGGAGGAGCAGGTAGCGATATTCTAGATGGAGGAACAGGAAATGACAATCTTCGTGGTGGAGCAGGTAGCGATATTCTAGATGGAGGGATAGGAGACGATGATCTTCGTGGGGAAGTAGGAAATGATACCTATATCTATCGAAAAGGAGATGGGAATGATACCATCTATGATTATGAAGGGAATAATATCATACAGTTGAAAGACATCAATCCAGAAGATATCTACCTCAGAAAGTATAGTAGCTATGAAATGGATATCAACATCAAAGATGGAGGAAGGATACGTTTAATTTATGCACTACAAAATGTAAATGCTCGAAATTATAGTATCGTATTTGGAGATGGAACAATTTGGACAAAAGAAGATATCGTCAAGTACGCAAAAGTATTAGAAGGAACATCTGGATCTGATACATTAGATGCAATGTTTGAAGAAAGTAAGCTATATGGAAGAGAAGGCAATGATACATTGAATGGCAGTAGTGGAGATGATATCCTTGATGGAGAAACAGGTAATGATTATTTAAATGGAGGAGCAGGTAGCGATATTCTAGATGGAGGGACAGGAAATGATGATCTTCGCGGTGAAGCAGGAAACGACACCTATATCTATCGAAAAGGAGATGGGAATGATACCATCTATGATTATGAAGGGAATAATATCATACAGTTGAAAGACATCAATCCAGAAGATATCTACCTCAGAAAGTATAGTAGCTATGAAATGGATATCAACATCAAAGATGGAGGAAGGATACGTTTAATTTATGCACTACAAAATGTAAATGCTCGAAATTATAGTATCGTATTTGAAGATGGAACAATTTGGACAAAAGAAGATATTGTCAAGTACGCAAAAGTGCTAGAAGGAACATCTGGATCTGATACATTAGATGCAATGTTTGAAGAAAGTAAGCTATATGGAAGAGAAGGCAATGATACATTGAATGGCAGTAGTGGAGATGATATCCTTGATGGAGGAACAGGTAATGATTATTTAAATGGAGGAGCAGGTAGCGATATTCTAGATGGAGGGATAGGAGACGATGATCTTCGTGGGGAAGTAGGAAATGATACCTATATCTATCGAAAAGGAGATGGGAATGATACCATCTATGATTATGAAGGGAATAATATCATACAGTTGAAAGACATCAATCCAGAAGATATCTACCTCAGAAAGTATAGTAGCTATGAAATGGATATCAACATCAAAGATGGAGGAAGGATACGTTTAATTTATGCACTACAAGATGCAAGATATCGAAACTTTAGTATTGTATTTGAAGATGGAACAATTTGGACAAAAGAAGATATTGTCAAGTACGCAAAAGTGTTAGAAGGAACATCTGGATCTGATACATTAACTGCAATGTTCAAAGAAAGTAAGCTATATGGAAGAGAAGGCAATGATTCATTGAATGGTAGTAGTGGAGATGATATCCTTGATGGAGGAACAGGTAATGATACTTTATATGGAGAGGTAGGTAACGACACCCTAGATGGAGGGACAGGAAATGATACTCTATATGGCGGAGCAGGAAACGACACCTATATCTATCGAAAAGGAGATGGAAATGATACGATCTATGATTATGATGGAAATAATATCATACAGTTGAAAAACATCAATCCAGAAGACTTCTACCTTAGAAAGTATAGTGATTATGACATAGATATCAACATCAAAGATGGAGGAAGGATACGTTTATCTTATGCACTAAAAGATGCAAGTTATCGAAATAATAGTATCGTATTTGAAGATGGAACAATTTGGACGAAAGAAGATATCGTCAAGTACGCAAAAGTATTAGAAGGGACATCAGGATCTGATACATTAACTGCAATGTTCAAAGAAAGTAAGCTATATGGAAGAGAAGGCAATGATTCATTGAATGGTAGTAGTGGAGATGATATCCTTGATGGAGGAACAGGTAATGATACTTTATATGGAGAGGTAGGTAACGACACTCTAGATGGAGGGACAGGTGATGATTATCTTTCAGGGGGATTAGGCAATGATACTTACATCTACCGAAAAGGAGATGGAAATGATACGATCTATGATTATGATGGAAATAATGAATTAAAATTAATGAAAATGAATTGCGATAGTCTGCTATTTATAAAATCAGGAAGTGATTTAATCATAACTTTTAAAGACAATGAAGGTGGTATCAAATTACAGAATTATGAATCTTCTTGTGATTATAGAAATATTAAATTGAGTTTCGATGATGGTACATCCTACACAGAAAGATTAACGGAAGGATTGGTTATAAACAATAATATCGTAAGTTTAATGAAACAGACATATTGTTTGAATAGTGATGATGAATCCATCATACATAATCAGCTAGTTAGTAGCAAAGATGAAGTGAACACTATTGATTTAGTCTATATAAACTCTTGATTCTCAATTATAAAAGAGATATGCTATATATAGGAACGTCTAGAGAATTGGAGAGGTGTCCTCGGTTGGTTACTGGTTGGTCACCAAGATGTCAAAAAACCTTCATTTAAAGACTTTTACTGTTTAGCAAAACGTTAATTATTTATCGTATTGGAACAATTCACAATTTCTTGTGTACAGAGAACCCTTTATTTCAAAGGGTTTTTTTGTCTATTAGGAACTTGCATAATTTAAGTGGAAATGAGAGAAAACGAAAAAAGCATGACGAAAAGGCTCTAAGAAGAGCCAAAGAAGGACACGACAAGTTTTTACTTTTGGTTCTCTAGAAAATCTTTAGGAAGCATTTCGCTATCGCATTTAATACAAGCATTCACATAAACTTTTTTCAATCCAAAACGTTTCTTTGATAAGACTTCTTCCGCAAGCCAATCAGGCATCGGATCTTCAAATCCACATTTAGTACACTTGAAGAGAATCGTATTTGATTTTTGGGAATTTCCATTTTTCATTAATTTTCTCCTGTATCCCTGGAGGGAAATAACAATCTACAAATTTCATTTCGCAACCACAACTACATAATAGAGGGTCAATACCAGTTGTGTCTATACGATATTGTCTATAAGCAGAAGTCTTTTTCAGAATCCAAGCAGCAGAGGAATGGACCATTTTACGAATGAGATTTGCGAGTTTCTTTTTCTTTGTGGCATAGCCACCAATGTAACGAATCATACGATGATTTTCATCTGGAATATGAAGCATAAGTTTTTTCATAAAAGAAACGCAAGTATCATAGACATCAACGCGTTCACCAGATGTATGGTCTTCATAATACCAAAGCACATGATCCATATCATAATTATAATCTAAGATGCGACTTTGAGCCATAACAGGACGACCAACATAGCGAATAACATAATCGACACAGTCTTTTACATCCTTATACTTCGAAGGAGGACAATGAACATAAAAGCCATCAGGGTATAATTTATAAAGAGAACGTTTTAACTGTTTGAATTCAATTGTATCTATGTGTGAAGAAAGATTATCAAGAAGCTGTTTCATAAAAGAACGACGTAAAGAAGCGTAGTTGATATAAGAAAGTTTTTTGAATGAACCACATTTACGAAGTCCACCTTCAGCGAGAAGAACATGGATATGAGGATTTCAATTTAGAGGTCTACCAAAAGTATGAAGAACAAGAACGGCACAAGGAATTAAAGAATCGGACTTATTAGCAGCATTACGAATTACAAAAGAAAGAGTATCGTTGACGGATTGAAAAAGGATATTGAGTAAAGAACGGTCTTAACGAAAATAATCACGTAAATCTTCGGGAATGGTAAAGACACAATGACGATGAGAACAATCAAAAACATTTTGAAGAATATTGTGAGAACGAATTTTGGCATATTTCATACCACAAGAATTACAGAAACGAGATTTAAAAGTATGCCAAAGAAAGGTGAAGTTATCACAAGAAGGACAATCATAAAGAGAATGACCAAGCTCGTGTTGATGACAAAGGATAACAGAGTTGATAGCCTTCATAACAGAAGAGCGAATAAAGTCAGGGAAAAGATGGAAGTGGTAAGTAAGCTTATGTAGGTTTTCAAAAAAGATATGAGCAATGGAAATATGACTCTCACCAGGACGATAAGAATCACAATGATTATGTTTAGAAGCAATC
>NZ_JBSPEZ010000040.1:0-15312 GCF_053848845.1 Amedibacillus sp. YH-ame6 | reverse complement strand
GGTGGCTATACAATCACACCAAATCCTGCAAGCTAATATTTATTAATTTTCCTATTTTAAAATCGTTCACTCTTGTGTTCTTTTTAAGTTACTCTTTTCTCTCTTCGTTGTTTCACACTTGCCCCTCACTATCTTTCATTATGGTAATTATACTGCATACTAACACTTAGGTAAATGCTATCATAAAACAAAAAAAGAATCTGCTCTATCCTATACAAGAAAGAGCGGATTCCTTTATTTTAAGATACTTCTAATTTTAAGTTCATAAGGCGTATTTTTCAATAACCCTTGCGCTTCTCTAAGATATTCTTTCATCTTCTTTTTCTGATCACCATTACCATATTGAAGACCTAACATATACAAGAACATTCCACGATTTGGACCAGTGCATTCAGGATCTTTTAAAGCTTCTTCCATTTCATCAATATATGCAACTGATTTCTCAAGACATACATCATACATAACTTGGCTTTCTTTAAAATAATCTTCTCCGAATTTACGGATTCTTTCTAATAATGTTTTTGCTTTTCTTTTGTTCTCATCTTCAAGATAATAGTAGAAACATTTCATTACGATATCAATTTCTTGTTGTTTATTCATACGCATGTTTAACATCAAGTCAAATTGTTCTTCTACTTTCTCTTTTTCTCCCTGCATAACCAAACCATTCATACGCATGTATTCACGATTAAATGCTGGAAAGTAAAATTTACAAACAGTAGAATCAATCATTTTGAAATAATCTTCGAAATCTGCTTTCTTTAAATCTTCTAAAAGTCGTTTCATCATTTTATTCTTGATAATTTTGGATGTTAACGCACAAACAACCGTTGAAACTACAACAACAATAATGATGATAATAGTTGAACTATCCATAATGCACCTCATTTTTTTCTAACATTCTTATTGTACTATACTTCGTTTTATTTTTCATCTAAATTCGTACATTTTTAACGAAATTTCTTTAAACGAAGGGCATTGGATACAACACTTACAGAAGATAATGCCATGGCAGCTCCTGCAAATACAGGAGATAATAATGGACCTCCAAATACATGCAGGATACCCGCTGCAATAGGAATACCTAAAATATTGTAGAAAAATGCCCAAAATAGGTTTTGATGAATGTTACGAATAACTGCTTTTGATAAACGTATCGCAGTTTCTACACCAGCAACATCATCTTTCATCAATACAATATCAGCACTCTCGATTGCCACATCACTTCCACTACCAATCGCAATCCCTACTTCACTTTGACTTAGCGCAACCGCATCATTAATTCCATCTCCAACCATCGCAACTTTATGACCTAAAGCTTGAAGTTTTTTTATCTCTTCACCCTTTTGATCTGGTAACACCTGCGCAATAACTTGATCAATTCCTGCTTGTTTCGCAATCGCTTCCGCCGCAATCTTATGATCTCCTGTAATCATATACACCTGTTTTCCACTTTGTTTTAAGCGTATCATAACTTGTGCAACATTATCTTTTATACGATCGGCAATCGCAAGGATACCAATCACTTCTTGAGCATAGCTTACCCATACAACACTTTTTCCATCTTTTAAATAGGCTATTTCATGTTCTTCAAATGCCTTGGTATCAAGATTGTTTTCTTCCATATATCTACGACTTCCTACCATAAGCTGTTTTCCTTGATAAGTAGCAAATAAACCTCTTCCATTTAAAGTTTGAATATCTTCTATTTGTGAATACTGAATATTTTCTTCTTCCACCTTGTGCAAAATTGCTTGTGCTAATGGATGTTTACTTCCTTGTTCTAGAAGAGCCGCATAACGCAAAACTTCTTCTTCACTTCGTAATGTAAAGATATCTGTTACAACTGGTTTTCCAATGGTAATCGTTCCTGTTTTATCAAATACGACTACATCGACACTGCTCGCTACTTCTAAAGCTTCTCCACTTTTCATAAAGATACCTGATTGCGCTGCTTTTCCACTTCCCACCATAATCGCAGTTGGAGTCGCAAGACCCAAAGCGCATGGACAGGCAATCACCATAACACTTACAAATACACTTAATGAGAATGCAAAGTCTTTTGTGGCGATATACCATGCCACAAAGGCAAGAAAGGCGATTCCCATAACAGTAGGTACAAAATATAAAGAAATACGATCTGCAATACGAGCAATTGGTGCTTTCTTTGCCTGTGCATCTTCTACAAGGGCAATGATCTTAGAAAGTGTTGTTTCTTCTTGCGTTGTTGTACACTCCATAAGAAGTCTTCCATCGATGTTTATCGTTCCTTGAATCAGCGTATCATTAACGTTCTTTTTTACTGGCATACTTTCCCCTGTTAACATACTTTCATCTACATTTGAACTTCCTTCTACTAGAATTCCATCCACAGGAATATGTTCTCCAGGTTTTACAACAAATACATCATGTACAACGACTTCATCAATCGATATTTCAATTTCTTTTCCATCTCTATATAACGTTGCGGTATTTGGACGTAACTGTAACAACGCCGAGATAGCACTCGTACTTTTCTTCTTTGAAAGTTCTTCTAAATGCTTTCCAAATTGTACCAGCGCAACGACAACACCAGCTGATTCAAAATATAACGCATGTACAGCATGTACATCTCCTTGTAAAATCATAACCAAAGAATACAAGGAATATAGATAAGCACTTCCAGTTCCCAAGGCAACCAAAGTGTCCATGTTGGGAGCTTTATGAAACAGAGCCTTCATTCCACGTACAAAGAAATGATTTCCCGAAATTAGTATAAGCGTCGCAAGAACAAATTGAATTCCCGCAAAATTAAGTGGATGCGTCTTATAATGAATGATATCTGGCAAAGGAAGTTCGATACTTCCCAACATATGCGACATTCCTATATACAATAAGACAGCTGCAATTGCTAAGGTTATATAAATACGCAAAGATTCATAACTTTTACGTTCGATTACTTCTTTTTGTTCTTGCTTGATTTCTCCATGATAACCACTTCGCTCTATCGCTTCTACTATCTCGCGTTGCTTGATTCGTTTTTTATCATAGCGAACACTTGCTTGATTTAAGAGAGGATCTACTTGTGCTTGCTCAATTCCATCTAGGCTTTGTAGTGCTTTTTCAATAGTGATGGCACAAGTGGCACACGTCATTCCTTGAATGGATATACGAACATCTTCAAAGGCTTCTTGATCCAACAAGGTAAATCCTGCTTTATCTAGAGCTTGTTTCCAGTTTTCAAACTGGTAATCATCGTACGTAATATTCACAGTATGCACTAAAAGATTGACACTTGCCTCCACAACTTCTTCACGTTTCTTTAAGATGCGTTCAATACTAGAAGCACATGAGGCACACATCATACCCTCTACTTGAAACGTTTGACTCTTTCTTTCACTTGCACATTCCATTTGAAATCCAGCCTTTTCAACAGCCTGTATTGCCTGTTTTTCATCATACTCATTCGTTGTTTGTATGTGCACTTCTTCTTTTAATAAGTTGACACTAGCTTCCTCAATAAAGGGAAGCTTCTTTAAAACTCTTTCTACACTTGCGGCACACGCTGCACAATGCATTCCTTTTATGTTATATTTTCTATTCATATTCTACCTCTATTTCATTAGGATTGCTAAGATATCCTCAATTTCCTTCATTTTTTCATCAGCATCTTTTTCTACTATCGCTCGTTTCACACAAGAATTCAAATGTCCATTTAATATATGCAAGTTTGCCTTTTTCAATAAGGATGTAGAAGCCGATATTTGATTGGATATATCAATACAGTATCGTCCATCTTCAATCATCTTTATGATGCCTTCAATTTGACCTTTTGCTGTTTTTAAATTTGCTAAGGCTTTTGCTCTTTCATCTTTCATAAATACCTCCCCCCTGGGGTGTCAGGGTACGTTCCTATTGTATAAGATTGTTTCTCGTATGTCAATTCAAACACTCTCACTTAAAAACTAAAAAATCAAGGATGTAAAAATTCCTTACAAAATACAAAAGGTTCTTGAAATTACATGATGTTTTTTACAAAGTACGTTATAATAAATACATCGTGGAGGTACTATCATGAGGAAAAAAATAATTACATCTTTATTATGCTTTGCTATGTTCTTCTTATCCATTACTACGCTTACTGCCAAAAGCGACACTTTAAGTGCAGATGGAAAGTTCCATATCGTTAGTGTGGATAAAAAAGGAAATTATGAAATCGTAAATACTTTTGATAGCTATGCAGAAGCAAAAGTTTCGCATACGCTACTCAATACCAAATATAACAATCTAGGAATTACTTATGGCGATTCCTTCCTCTATGTAGATCAAGGTGTAGTTTCCTTCGATAGCAGTGCAAGCTGTGATGTGAATACAGAATATACCTTAGACAGCGGTGGGGATAGCGGATATTTAAATGGCTGTTATGGAAATGATGCAGCTTTCTTAGAATATAATGTAGCAACCAACAAAGTGAAATTTAAAATCTCTGGTGTCGTTGGATGGGCAAATGCGGCTGATGTTACGATTTACCCTTATGAAAAAATACCTAGTGTTTCTTCTTTTGTGGTAAAAGATGAGGTGCTTTATCATCGATTAAAATCTAGTGCCTTATCCAAAACATATGCAAACTCTATATCCCTATCTAGTGCCCCTTCCTATCTAAAAGAAGAAACAACCTATTATAGTTATGATACACATTATTTTTACACTTCTTATAAAACTATGATGCAGGATTATCGAAACGATACGTATAAAAATGCGGTGAACGAATCACAACCATACTATAATTATTATCAATATATGGATCATCGTTCTTCTTCCTCTTACACCCCAAAACAATTAGAATCCTATCTGAAAGATGCTTTGGGTTTTAATCAGACAATTACTGATTTTTATGACAAAGATAATTATATCCATGATATTTTGACACAATCCCTACTCTTTCAAGGAAGTGATGCATTTTTCCAATATCAGAACCAATTCGGTTCTAATGCGCTCATGATGTTATCCTTATCCTTAAATGAAAGTGCTATGGGAAGAAGCTATATCGCTTACAACAAGAATAACTTATTTGGACATGCAGCTTATGATTCCAGTGCAGAAGAAAGTGCTTCTCGCTATGCAAGTGTAGGCGCAAGCGTATACTCTCATGCTCTGCATTATATTTCAAAGTCTTACTTAAACCCACAAGCGTTCCAGTTCCACGGAGGATACTTTGGAAATAAAGCTGGTGGTATGAACGTATCCTATGCTTCCGATCCTTATTGGGGTGAAAAAGCAGCACAATACTATTATCAAATCGATGCAGCATTAGGCTCTAAAGATCTCGATCAATACGCGATTGGAATTAGCCAACAAAAAGAAGTTTCTGTATATACAAAAGCAGCGAAAAAAGCAGATACTCTGTATACCATTCCAAAGGGATACGAAGGTTCCTTTATCTTATTAGAAAAAGTTAAGAATAAGAGTGGTACATGGTATCGTGTACAAAGTGATGTTGCCTTAAACAAAAATAAAGAAGTTTTAGAAGATGGAACTTATCCATACAAATATAGCTATGGGTTTGTGAAAGCATCTGATATTGATGTTGTACGCAATCAAAAGAAAGTCAATGCTAAAAACTATGTGACCCTTACCTTTGATGCAGTAGATGGAACATTCTATCCAGATAGTTCGATACTTACCATGCAAATTGAAAATGGAATGACACCTGTTATAGGTGATCCTGTTAAGACAGGCTATTTATTCGATGGTTGGGATATCGCCTTAGAACCAGCAACGAACAACCTTACATATAAAGCAACCTATAAAAAAGTAAAGAATATGCAATTAATTGAAAAACCTGCCGTTACTTATAATGTTGGAGATACATTGAACATAAAAGGTGGTAAGGTTCGTATTGATTTCGAAGATGGAAAAAACAAAGAATTTGATTTGACTACGGATATGGTAAGTGGATTTGATAATGCGCGTGAAGGAAAACAAAATATTCAAGTTCAAGTTGGTGGAAATATCACCCATTATGAAATTGAAGTTACAAAATCCAATGATGAACAAAAACAAGTATTACTGGAACGTGCAGCCTATATTATAAAGACCTATAGTGGGAAAACAGGACTTACACAAGAGGCAATGGATGAACTTATACGTTTTCGTGAAGATATTGTAAAAGTAAAAACATCAATTTTAACACGTGATCAAATTCGTGTAATTGATCGTATATTACAAGAAAATTTATCACCACGTTACAGTGTTATTATTCAAGATGATCTCTTTGATTTACAAACATCTGGTCTTGCGCTTGCTTTGCAAGGAGAACAAAGTTTCTTACATAAGATTATGCCTAAAACGATTAAGATCGAACTAGATGAAGGTATCAAGGATGAACAAGAAGAACTCGTAAAGAAAATTGCAAATGCAAATCAAATGGAAGTTGCGTCTATGTTCACCATTGATGGAACGGATGACTTCTCTTCCTTAAAACCTAAATCTGAAATGGTATATTCCCTAAAGAAACCTAAAAAAGATGAAGATAATCGAAGTTATCGTGTCTATTATATCGATGGTGAAGATGTCTACCAGCTTCCTTCCTCACA
Organism: Amedibacillus sp. YH-ame6; assembly: GCF_053848845.1. Classification (NCBI taxonomy): domain Bacteria; kingdom Bacillati; phylum Bacillota; class Erysipelotrichia; order Erysipelotrichales; family Erysipelotrichaceae; genus Amedibacillus; species Amedibacillus sp. YH-ame6. The sequence goes on along the minus strand of NZ_JBSPEZ010000040.1, from coordinate 8,737 downwards.
AAGTGCATCTAGAATTTTATTTACAAGTGATAAGTTAGGAAGTTTTGCGTTAGTATATCAAAATGTGGATAGTGTATCCCAAGATCAAGATTTCAGCGAAGTGAACACAATTGCGCACAATGGTAAAAATTATATTATGAGCTACATTATACTACCGATTGCGATTGGTATCACCCTCATTATTGGAGGTATTCTTTACTTTTGGTATCGAAAAAAACATAAGAAAACACATAAAAGAATCCATCCAAAAGAAGTTCAACAACAGCCAATTCAAGAAGAAGAAAGAAATCACGAATAACTTGTGATTTCTTTTCATTTCCTATACAATACTATATACGAGGTGATAACATGAACAGAAATGAAATAGAAACAGAATTAACATGGGATTTAACCAGTTTGTTTAAAGATCAAAACGCTTTTGACGAACAATATGAAGAAGCCCAACAGCTTCTTACTAAGTTGAAGTCTTATAAAACACATATTGCTGATAGTAAAGAAACCTTTATAGCATTTATGGAAGATGACGAAACTTTCTCTCGTTATTTAGATAATTTATATTCTTATGCAAAAATGATGACGGATGTAGAACCATCTAGTGAACAAGGACAAGAAAACTTATCAAAAGCTGCTATGTTGTACCAAAAGACCATTGTAGCTACGAACTTTGTATCTTTGGAAATCATTGCACATAAAGAAGAAATCGAAGCCTTCTTAAAAGATGAGGACTGTAAAGATTTCATCTATCCTATGCAAGAAATATTCCGTACTATTCCGCATCGTTTAGACGATGAAAAAGAAGCTATGCTTGCACAAGTAAGCGAACTACAACGTATCCCTGGAGAAACCTATGATAGCTTACGTTTAGAGTATCCTAGTGTTGTTGTGAATGGAAAAGAAGAGTTCTTAAATGATGGAACATACTTTCAATTCTTAACAAACAAAGATGCCTCCATACGTAAACAAGCTTTCGAAAACTACTTTGGAGAATATAAACGTTACCAAAATACATTCATGAATTTACTAACTGGAAATGCAAAGGCACAAGCCTTTGAAGCTCGCATTCGCCATTATGGAAGTGCATTAGAAGCAAGTTTATTTGGAGATGGTGCAGATACTACCTTATTCTATAAAGTATTAGATATGGCAAATGTGAAACATAAAAAACCACTTCATGAATACTTTGCTTTTCGTAAACAAGTATTAAACCTTGAAGAACAACACCCATATGACATCTACCTTCCGTTAGTAAAGAATGTAGAAAAATCATATTCCATCGATGAAAGCTTTGAAATCCTTACTAAAGCACTTGCGCCTCTTGGCGAAGAATATATCTCTTTACTTCATAAAGCAAGAGAAGAGCGTTGGATTGATTTCCTTCCTTGTACTGGAAAGATTGGTGGTGCGTATTCTGGAGGAAGTCATGATTCCAAGCCGTTTATTTTGGCAAACTTTAACGAAGATTATGAATCCTTAAGTACCTTAGCACACGAATTAGGACATTCTATGCATTCCTATTTTTCACGTCGTGCGAACCGTCCATTATTAAGTGGATACAAAATCTTTGTAGCTGAAGTCGCTTCGACTGTAAATGAAATATTATTAAATAAATATTTGTTGGCTACAAGTGATGATAAAGATTACAAAGCAACGTTACTCAACAATCTATTAACGCAATTAGTTGGTACACTATATCGTCAACCTATGTATGCGAAATTTGAATGCAAGTTACATGAAATGATTGAACATGAAGAAGCAGTTTCTTCTCAAACACTTACACAAATATATTATGACTTAAATGTTGATTATTTTGGAGATAGTGTGGAAGTGGATGAATTGCAACGTTATGGTTGCTATTACATCCCTCATTTCTATTACAACTTCTACGTATATAAATATACATTAGGTATGTCTGTAGCATTAAGCTTTGTGAAAAAGATATTAGCTGGAGATACAAAAGACTATTTAAAATTCTTAAGCAAAGGTGGTAGTGAAGCACCTATTGATGAATTGATACATGCAGGTGTAGATCCTAGAGAAGATGGGGTTTATGATGATGCCTTTACCTTCTTCAAAGAAACATTAGATGAATTAAAGACAATCCTTTAACAAACAAAAGAGGCAAAAATTGCCTCTTTTTACATATCTAATGGGATTACTAAACGTAATACAAATTCTCCACCATCCGTATCTATAGAGTACATTCCTCCATATTTTTCCACGATGGATAGGATACTTTTAACACCTAATCCATGGCCTTCTTCTTTATGCCTTGACATAAAAGAAACACCATCTTCAATCAATTCTCCTTCATATGCATTTTTAACAGAGATCAAAAGGGCAGTCTCATGCATTTGAAGTTGTACTTCTACGACTCTTTTACTTTCATCTTCTATATGTTCTACAGCTTGCATTGCATTTTCAATTGCATTGGATAACAATGTACAAAGTTCATGATCTCCAATCGCAAGAGATTCTGCCACTTTGGCATTTATATCCAATACTATATTCATATTTTTTGCTTTTTCATCAAAAGCAGCCAATAATATGTTCACCGTCTCATTACTACAGAAACGTTTCGGTGTTAACGCATCGATATCTTTCTTGCTCATTGCTAAATAAGCTTTGATTTTTTCCATATCATTCTCTTTTGCATATTCTTGAAGAAGGGTGAAATGATGTCTCATATCATGGCGATAAATCACTGTTTGTTCTTGACTAGAACGTAGTGATTGTAGTTGATTCTTTGCGCCTTCTACTTGAAGATCAAGTAGGACTTTTTCATTTTCTGCTTGCTCCAATAATTTCTCTTTTTGTATTTGATCTCTGAGTGCATCCCAAGCAGCTAAGATAAACAATGCTATCAAGATGGTTGTGAAAACCCAGAAAATGAATGGCCTAAAATAGAAACGAGACGCTTCTATAAATATGATGGACATATATTCATTAAGATTTTGATCAACAATGCCAGTAATCATGAATAATAAGAGATACCCGATGGAAAATAAGCCTAGCAAAGATACATAATGCTTAATAAATACATTCTTTTTATACTCTTTGTAACAGTAATACAACATAACCGCAAGATTGATAAAACATAACGCTTCTACCCTATCAAACCAAGGAGTAATGAAAACATGCAATTCATATACCGTGTAAAATATTGCAAAATAGATTCCCCATACAATACTTGTTATCCAGAAGAACCGCTTCTTAATCTTCGGTGAAGTAAATTTCGTTTGTAAATACAATAATGGAAATAAAAAGTAGAGTGCATTTGCTATGGTAACATTGAGCATAGGAAATGGATTTTCATGTAATATACTCATATAGGAGAACATTTGAAGTAAAGAAGCAAATGCCAATAATAAAATAGGAAACCCTTTGCCTGTGGTTACTAAACGATAGAAAAATAACGCAACGAGTAAGAGGGTTATCACACCAAACATAGCTCCTGGTATAGCGTTTCTATTTGTCCATACCTCTTGTTGATACAATAGTACAGTGTCACTTTCAAGAACGAATTCGATACTATTGATTGAAACATTATCAAACCTTCTTGTCAAAACTTCCATTTTCTTTCCAACCCAAGAGGGATCAAATGAAACATCGATTAAAGTAAGTTCACCTTCAGGTTTTTTCATAAGTGGCAATTCATCAGAAATTGAAGTATTTGCGTCGTGATTTTTAAAGACAAGTCTATTGTCTATATAAATGGATATCGCTCTTCCACTGTCTACTACGATTCGATCGTATGCACCCCATACCTCTGGAACGATACGCTCCATAAGAATGGTATTATCACTGAAAGCCGCATCTCCTTCATCTACTGGTTTATTTTCACCATCTACTCTTTCACTCAATGTCCATCCACTGTTATCTACATTACTAACACTAGCTATTAAATTACTCACGTCTGAAGTACTAAAACTATAAAAGTATAAAAGAAAGGATAATACGATTGTAAATAATGCCCCAAAATATAATATCTTCTTCATATGAATCTCCCAATATGCATCCAGCATGTATCAATTATGAAAAACTTATCTATCAGTTCAAGTTTACTATGGTAAAAATTCTGTGTCAAGAATCTCCTAACAGAATTAATATTACAAATTTTACCTGCAAAAAGAAAAAAGCGGCATTGCCGCTTAGAATGAAAACTTATCGTAATACTCCATATTTTCAAGTGGTGTAATATCTTCAATAGGATTATCATCCAGTCTCAATTCATAAAGGTTTTTAAGCTTTGTAAGAGGTGTTACATCACTTACGTAATTCGCCTTCAAGGTAATAGAACTTAAGTACTGACAGCTCTCTAGAGGGCTTAAATCCATAACACCGTTATGATCCAAACGAAGAGATGTAAGATTGATTAAACCCTTTAATGGAGATACATCCGTAATCACATTATCATAGAGATCAATACTACTCAACTTCACAAGATCTTTTAAAGGTGTAATGTCTCGAATATCATTGTGTGATAAACCAACACATTCTAAATTCTTCATTCCCTGCATACAAGTAATATCTTTAATATCATTATCCCCTACATCTAATGTTGTCATATCCACGCAACCATTTAATTCATCGATATCGGTAATGTGATTGTTATACACATTGATTTCTACTAGCTTCTTCGCATTGTTCAAAAAATCAATATCCTTCAAATAACAACTACTTGCTTTAAAGTAACGTAAATTTTTCATATTTTGAAGTACCTCTGTATGAATCAAACGATTCTCAGAAACATCCAGCTTCTCCAACTTCGTAGAAGATTCCAATACTCGTAAATCACATAACCCACTTTGTGTAGCACGCAGTTCTTTTAAGTTTTTCAAATACTTCAAAAAGCTATAGTCCTTAATATTATCAAATGATATTTCTAATACTTCTAAATTCTCAAATTCTTTTAAGATGCTAAGGTCAGTTAAGTATTGGTTATTGGTTAAATTTAAAGATCGTAGTGTTTTCTTCATATATTGAAGTGGTGATAAATCAGAGAATAGATTTGTAGATAAATCTAGAACTTCAATATATTTTAAATACGTAAGATCACTTATATCGTACAACCACATCTTGTTCATGTGAACTTCTTTTAAATTTCCTAACATTCCAAGAATACTTAATGGAAATGGTCCATTTTCAATCCCTACATGTAGTTTCTCTAATTTCTTCACATTTTCCAAATACGATAAATTATCCACTTTACTACGTTCTAAATTCAATTCCTTTAAATTGATCATTGCCGCAAGGGCGCTAACATCCATCGTATACAAATTATTACGTGATATATCCAAACGTTGTAGTTGTCGAAATTCTCTTAATGCCTGAATATCACGCAGCATATTTTTAGACAGGTTCAAATATTCAATCTCTCTTAAATCCTTAATAGGATCTAAGTCTTCGATGGCATTCCCACAAAGATCTAAATAATTCAAATTCACCGCATGCTGTAGTCCCTTCAAAGAGATAATTCCCATGGATCTCGCGGATAACATGGTGAGCTTTTCCATATCCGCTATCGTAATATCTTCAGGTTTCATTTGTAGGGTTCTTGCAATTGCTTCACGCAAGGCTTCATCCTTTATCAACATATATATCCCTCCAGTTTATACACTTGTTTTATTAGTTCTATTATACCCCAAAACATAGGAATCTGAAACTGCTTTCAAAAGAAAATAAAAAACACAGACTTTCCAGCGATTTTGATTGACAATAGTTTGGTTACATGGTATGGTTTAAAAGTAATAAAAAGCAATAACTATGATTTCACAGATTGAAATTGTATTTATGTGGCTCAATGTACAATGATTCAGTTTGTGATTCTTTTATACACTTGAGTGCTTCTTATTCAACATGTTTAAGGAGGTACTAAAAATGAGTACAGGTAAAGTAAAATGGTTTAATGCAGAAAAAGGATTTGGATTCATCACTACTGATGAAGGAAAAGATGTATTCGTACACTATTCAAGCATCAACATCGATGGTTTCAAAACTTTAGAAGAAGGACAAGCAGTTAACTTCGATATCGTAGATAGCGATCGTGGACAGCAAGCTTCTAACGTAACTGTAGCTTAATTCCATCATAAGCCGAAGAAGGTTCAGCAATGCTGAACCTTTTTTTAATAGGAAAGTTCTATTTGTAGACAAACTACAAAATTTTTAAAAATCTGCATTATGAAATAGAAAGCTAGATAGTTGTTAGATTCCATTATTTATTTTACGAAAATATAGGAGGAACAAGGTATATTTTAAGGAGCGCATCAAAATATATCATATATAGAATTGCATCTTATTTGTACTATGTTATACTATGAAAAAGACAAGGATGGTGCTCATGAAAACAGTGACGATGTCACAAAGGTTCTACTATCAAGAACTTGAAAAAAACGTTAGAGAATGTGTTCGACAGGACATTGAAACGTATGCGTCAATGCTTCATAAAGCTTATCGTATGTTATATGATATCTACTTTTATAATGCACCAAAACCACAAAACATGTGCAAAGATTTAAAACAACAATATCATACCAGTGATTATCTTCCTCTTTCTGCTATAAATGAGGCAAGAGGTATTTTGAAGTCAACGATTGAATGTAATAAACGACAACAATTATCCTCATTAAAAAGGATTCAACGTGTAGAGAAGAAAATGAAGAAAATCACAACTAAGATAAATCTTATACAAGAACATTTAAGTGTATATATAGAAATAAGTAAACAACATAAAACAACAGAGTTAGACTATCTCATGGAAATCGAAGAGAAGGCAAATTTGAAAAGCCTTATGCATCAGAAATCCATGCTTTGTTTTCGACTTCATAGAGAACGATTTCATCTTAAAGGTCTAAAAAAGCGCGTAAAACAAGTATGTTTTGGTGGTAGAAAAAGAATGAAAAAACAATTCGCAATGTGCAAGCAACATGAAGAATGGAAAAAAGAGTTTCAACAAGCACGAATGAACCGTATGGTGATACCCCGGTAGACGTCAAGGAAAGTATGGGAATAATATCTTTAAATATCATATTGATGAAAATACCTTAGTATATAGAAGTATACAAAAGGACATCGTATTACCGATCGAGTTTCATTACGATAAAGAAGAACTCGTTCGAGCAGTGAAGATGAAACATAATACACCAGGAAAAGCGATAGCTTATGAAATAAGAGATTATGGAGAATATTTTATTATCAAAGCAATCGTAGAACTTGTTGAAAAAAAGCTTGTGAAACAAACCTGTTATGGAACCATTGGGATTGATTTGAATATTGATCATATGGCGGTATGTGAAACAGATGATAAGGGAAATGTCGTAAACACAAAAATATATCGCTTTGATTTAAGTAAAAAGACAAGCAATCAAAGAAAGGCAATTTTACAACAAAGTATCAAGAAATGTTTTGATGATGTAAAAGCAAGACGAAAACCAATCATCATAGAAGAGTTAGATTTTGAACAAAAGAAGATGGAACAACTTTATAAAAAGAAGAAGTATAATGCAATGTTATCAACATTTGCATATGCGCAAATCAAAGAATATATCATAAGAAGATTTTATAGAGGAGGAATAGAAGTCATTTGTGTTGATCCAAGAAACACTAGTCAAATAGGAAAAGAAAAATATAGGAAAGCAAAGGGGATGAGTATCCATATGAGTGCAAGTTATGTAATTGCGCGAAGAGGTATGGGATATAAAGACACAGTAACATAAGAAGATTATGATGTAACCATATTATGATGATGATTACTAGAAGATAGTTACATTGTGATATGGATGAAATTACATAATGATCAAAAAAGTCCATTATGAGGAAAACAGCGAACCACTTTGTATGTGTGAGCATACGAAGAAGGCTATTCATAATCATAATGGATTAATGAGGGAGCAAGAAATCCACTCATGTTGGAAGATGCAAATCTTTTCAATGATTCATTTATGAATCACTTTCTTGTCGCCTATACAATTCATTCACATGGTGTTAGAATATAGGAAAGGGGGGATCAGCCATGGATCGCTTAGAAATTATTCGCGGAATTGTCGATCAATATATCGCCAGTATACAAGATGAATCAACGAAAAAGTTTGCCTATATTCATACGTATGGGGTTTCTCAAAGTTGTGCAATGCTTGCAATACGAAGACATGCAAATGTAGAATTGGCTTGTATTGCGGGAATGTTACATGATATTGCTCGCTATGCAGAAAATCATCCACATGTAGGTCATGCCAAACGAAGTGCTATCCTATCGAAACAGATTTTAGAAGAATTGGCTATTTTCACAGAAAGTGAAATACAAATTCTAACCAATGCCATTTTCCAACATTCAGACAAGATGTTAAGAGATGGTGGAGAAATCAGCGAGATATTAAAGGATGGAGATGTCTTACAGCATTACTTGTACAATGTTAACATTGAATTATCCCCAAAGGATAAATTCCGTTTGTTTTATTTATTAGAAGAGATACACTGCGATACAAACGATACTTTATAACAAAAAAAGAGGCTGTAACGAAATAGACACATTTGAAAATTCAGATAATTGCCTATGAGGTTACGACCTCTTTTTTCATGCATTTGCCTCATATAAGATAAAACCTACTCATTGTGCTTTAAAAAGGGTATAAGAAAAACACTTCTATGGTGGAAAACTTTAAGATTTTGATTTTTGTCGATTCTTTTTATTATGGTATTTCATTAAATTGAATCCTATACATACCAATTGAAACTCCATTTC
>NZ_JBSPEZ010000039.1:0-17306 GCF_053848845.1 Amedibacillus sp. YH-ame6 | reverse complement strand
AACGTCTTGTTTTTTTTTGTTTGTTTATCTGGAATATGATTATGTTCATATCTCATTGAAATCAACGTATTTCCTGTTCAGTTTTCAAAGACCGATTTGTTTTCACTCTCGTTGAGTGCCTGTTAATAATACTATACTTATCTCTTTATGTCAATCAAAATTGTGCTTTTTTTTCATAAAATCTTACTTATTTTTCCCAATGTTCATTATCCCATTTTACGCATACAGTTGTATATATATCGCGAACATTTTGTATATAAAAAGGAGTGGATTTGCTAGATTTTCTAACAAACTCCACTCCTTAAGTTATTTCTTCTTTGAAAACTTAATCTAACATCTCAGATGATAAGACAGATTCTAAAATCGGATCTTCTCCATCCATGATTTTTTGTACCATTTCACTTGTATATTTCTCTGGTCCTGGTACATATCCCATGAAATCATCATCGTCATCTTTACGATTTCTTTCAATGCGGATTTCTCTTAATTCATGAGCTTTAGTATTCACAATCTGATTCATTTCTCGTTCATTACCAATACCTGTTCCCGCTGGAATCAATTTACCGATAATAACGTTTTCTTTCAGACCGATCAAGTAATCTTTCTTACCTTTAATAGCAGCATCCGTTAAAACTTTTGTAGTTTCTTGGAAGGATGCAGCAGATAAGAAGGAATCTGTTTCAACAGAAGCTTTAGAAATACCTAACAATACAGGTTTGAAGGTTGCAGGAACTTTCCCACTCAACAATGCCTGGCGGTTGATTTTTGTGATCTCAGTTAAGGAAATCTGAACACCTGCATTCAATGTAGTATCATTCCCTTCAAGAACAACAACTTTACGAAGCATTTGACGAATCATAACCTCGACATGTTTATCTGAAATTTCAATCCCTTGGCTTTGGTATACTTTCTTAACTTCCTTCAAAATATAGTTTTGCACCTGGCGTACACCAGCAACTTTTAGGAGTTCTTTTGGATCTACCTGACCTTCCGTAATTTTATCTCCTGATTCCACATGAGCACCCACTTTCATCCAAGGACGAATCGCTTGAATCAAAGTTACTTTATGCACAATGCTCTCCTTATCATTTGATACCGTTACTTCGTAGCCTGTATCAACCTGTTCAACACTTGCAATCTCACCACTAATTTGTGCTAAAACCGCAACACCTTTTGGACAACGTGCTTCAAATAGTTCTTCAACACGAGGAAGACCCTGTGTAATATCTCCACCATCTGCACTCGCAACACCACCAGTATGGAATGTACGCATGGTCAACTGTGTACCTGGCTCACCAATAGATTGTGCCGCCATAATACCAACTGCTTCTCCAACTTGTACATCTTCACCTGTAGCCATGTTACGTCCATAACATCTCTTACAAACACCATAAATGGATTTACAAGTAAATGCGCTACGAATATACATTCCTTCGATACCAGCATCCACAATTTTTTGTGCAAGTTGTTCGGTAATGAATTCATCAGATTCAATAATCAATTCTTTTGTTTTTGGATCAATAATTTCTTGTTTACTATAACGTCCAACAAGACGATCATATAAACTTTCAATTACAGTTGTTGTCTTACGATCAACAATTGCTTCAACCCAATACCCTTTATCTGTACCGCAATCTTCTTGTTTAACAATAACATCCTGTGCAACATCGACAAGACGACGCGTCAAATAACCAGACTCGGCAGTTTTTAGGGCTGTATCGGTAAGACCTTTACGCACACCATGTGTGGAAATAAAGAACTCAGATACGTTTAGACCTTCACGGAAACAAGAGTAAATAGGAACTTCTATGATACTTGGTACATATTCACCTTTTGCTGATTTGGATTGAGATGGTTTCGCCATCAGACCACGCATACCTGCAAGCTGTGTAAAGTTAGACGTATTACCACGGGCTCCAGAACGAGCCATCATGTTAATTGGATTTTTACGAGGAAGGTTTCCTAATAACTCTTCGGCGATATCATCTTTAACATCTGCCCAAAGTTTATTTAAGTGACGTTCCCATTCCTGCATAGTAAGTTTTCCTTTTTTACGCAGTGTTTTCAATTGTTCGGCTTTTTCTTTACCATACTCTACGTGATCTTCTTTATGAGGTGCAACCTCGATATCAGATAGAGAAACAGTAACACCTGCAACTGTAGAATATTTGAATCCTAAATCCTTAATCTGGTCAAGGATTTCACTTGTTTTAATTGTGCTATATCGTTTGAATATTTCACCGATAATTTTACCAAGATCTTTTTTCTTGAAGGCAGGAACTACAGGTAATTCACGAATTGCCTCTTTGATATCTTTTCCCATTTCAAGGAAATAACGATCTGGCGTAGCTTTAAAGTTTTCTCCACTTACCTCATTTAAGAAAGGGAAATCACTAGGGAACATGTTATTGAAGATAATTTTACCAACAGTAGTTAACATGTATTTGTTTTGTTGTTCTTTTGTAAAGCTTGATTTGTTCAAAGCTCTTGCAGGAATTGCTACACGAGAATGTAAATGAATTTGATCTAATTCATAAGACATCATTACTTCATTGATGCTTCCGAATACATGTCCTTCATTATTCCCATAACGATTCCAGCTCTCTGCTTCTTTTGGACAATCAACAGCCATATAACGATCGGCTTCTTGATGGAACTCTTCTGCAGTTTCTTCCATTGTTAAATAGAAGTTACCCATAACCATGTCCTGTCCAGGTGTAACGATAGGTTTTCCATCCTTAGGTCCAAGAATGTTATTAGAACCAAGCATCATAATCAATGCCTCTGCTCTTGCTTCTTCACTCAATGGAACGTGAACAGCCATCTGGTCACCATCGAAATCGGCATTAAACGCTGTACAAACAAGTGGATGAAGACGCATTGCACGCCCTTCTACAAGTTTTGGTTTGAACGCTTGAATTCCTAAACGGTGAAGTGTTGGTGCACGGTTCATAAGAACTGGATATCCATCAATAACACTTTCCACAATATCCCAAATACGTGGATCCTGACGATCAATCAGTTTCTCAGCAGTTTTAGGATTGCTCGCAATTTCTCTGTTTACAATTTCATTGATAACAAATGGTTTAAACAATTGGATTGCCATTTCACGTGGAAGTCCACATTGGTACATTTTCAAATCTGGTCCTACCGCAATTACGGAACGTCCAGAGAAGTCTACACGTTTTCCTAATAAGTTCTGACGGAAACGTCCTTGTTTTCCCTTTAAAGAGTGAGACAAGGATTTCAATGCACGTCCACCGGCACCAGTGATTGGTTTTGAACGACGTCCATTATCAATCAATGCATCGACTGCTTCTTGAAGCATACGTTTCTCGTTTTGAACGATAATTGCTGGAGTTCCAAGTTCTAATAGTTTTTTCAAACGGTTGTTACGAGTGATTACACGACGATATAAGTCATTCAAATCACTTGTCGCAAAACGTCCACCATCCAATTGTAACATTGGACGTAAATCCGGTGGTATCACCGGAACAGCTGTCATAATCATCCATTCTGGATCATTATCTGAATTACGGAAAGATTCCACTGTATCCAAACGTTTGATTAATTTCTTACGTTTTTCACCCTGTGCAGAAAGTAGAGCATCCTGAATCTTGCTATATTCACCTTCTAGGTCAACTTCTTTTAACAGAGTAAGTGCTGCTTCAGCACCTGTCTGCGCAGTGAAGCTACCCGGTCCATAAATTGCTAAGTTTTCACGATATTCTCTTTCGGATAGAATTTGTTTGTATTCCAATTTTGTATCTTTTGGATCGGTAACAATCCAAGATACGAAGTATACAACTTCTTCTAACTGTTTTGGAGTAACATCCAACAACAATGCCATACGGCTAGGAATTCCACGAAGGTACCAGATATGTGCAACTGGTGCCGCTAATTCAATATGTCCCATACGTTCACGACGTACGCTTGATTTTGTGATTTCTACACCACAACGATCACAAACAACGCCTTTATAACGTACTTTTTTATACTTACCACAATAACATTCCCAGTCTTTGCTAGGTCCAAAGATTTTTTCACAGAACAATCCATCACGCTCAGGTTTTTGAGAACGATAGTTAATAGTTTCTGGTTTCTTTACTTCACCGTGGCTCCATTCATGGATTCTATCAGGTGAGGCCAAGGCCACCTGAATTGAGGCAAAATTATTAACACTCATTTACTTTACGCCTCCTCTTCGTTTTGTTCATCTTCTAAGACAATATCATCCTCTACGTCAAGTTCATCAATATCTTCAATTTCATCATCGGAAAGGATATCTTCTTCATCAATTGTAATATCTTCAATGTCTTCATCTCCTAGGATTTCTGTAGTTTCCAAGATTGGAGGTAAAGAATTGTTTTCAGCAGGTTCATCTTTACTAATATCAACTTCTTCCCCAGTTTCACTTAACATCTTCACATCGATTGCAAGAGCTTGTAACTCATGTTTCAATACGCGGAAGGATTCAGGAATACCTGGTTCTGGAATATCTTTACCTTTGATGATTGCTTCATATGTTTTTGTACGACCCATAATGTCGTCTGATTTAACAGTCAAGATTTCTTGTAGAGTATGTGCAGCACCATATGCCTCTAATGCCCAAACCTCCATCTCTCCAAAACGCTGACCACCATTTTGTGCTTTACCACCTAATGGTTGCTGTGTTACTAAAGAGTAAGGTCCTGTAGCACGTGCATGCAACTTGTCATCCACCATGTGGGCAAGTTTGATCATGTACATAACTCCGACAGAAATACGTTCATCGAATGGTTCACCAGTACGTCCATCGTACAATACTTGTTTACCATCTTTGGTCATTTCTGCTTCTTGCATGATGCCACTTAATTCTGTGTTATTGATACCATCAAATACAGGAGTCGAGAATTTTATGCCTAATTTCTTAGCTGCATATCCCAAATGGATTTCCAATACCTGACCGATGTTCATACGAGATGGCACACCGAATGGATTTAACATGATATCAACAGAAGAACCATCTGCCATATAAGGCATATCTTCAACTGGTAATATCTTAGAGATTACACCCTTGTTACCATGACGTCCCGCCATCTTATCACCCTCAGAAATTTTACGTTTCTGAACGATGTATACTTTTACGGTTTCATTTACTCCAGGTGGCAAATCATGCCCTTCGCTTCTTTTAAATACACGAATAGAATGCACAATACCTGCACCACCGTGAGGTACTTTTAATGAGTTGTCACGAACTTCACGAGATTTTTCTCCAAAGATCGCTAATAATAATTTTTCTTCTGGTGAAATTTCACTTTGACCTTTCGGAGTTACCTTACCAACTAAGATATCACCTTCCATAACTTCCGCACCAACCATGATGATACCACGGCTGTCTAAGTTACGGCATGCATTTTCACTAACATTTGGAATGTCGCGTGTAATTTCTTCAGGCCCAAGTTTTGTTTCTCTACAATCAATGTCATATTCTTCAATATGAACAGATGTATATACATCGTCACGTACTAAACGTTCAGACATAATGATTGCATCTTCATAGTTATAACCATACCATGTCATATACGCAATGGTAACGTTTTGACCTAATGCAAGCTCACCTTTTTCCATAGATGGTCCATCGGCAAGGATATCTCCTTTTTCGATTTTTTCACCTTTGGAAACAATTGGTGTTTGGTTAATGTTTGTACCATTATTAGAACGTTGGAATTTACGTAAACGATATTCACGATTTCCTCCGTTTTCACTAACAACGATACGCTGTGAATCTACATATTCAACAATACCACCGTCTTTGGCAACAATACCAACACCGGAGTCTTTTGCGATTTTATATTCAATACCTGTTCCTACATATGGAGAATGTGGTAACAACAAAGGTACTGCCTGACGTTGCATGTTCGCACCCATAAGCGCACGAGAAGCATCGTCATTTTCTAAGAATGGTACACAAGCAGTCGCTACAGAAACGATTTGTTTTGGCGAAACGTCGGCCAATTCAACTTCTTCACGTCTAGCGATGATAGTATCACCCGCTTTACGAGCAACCACACGTTCGTTAATCAAACGTCCGTTAACAACCTCATTCGCCTGTGCAATTACATAATCTGCTTCTTCATCAGCAGATAAATAAATTGTTTTTTCATCAACTGTTCCATCTGTTTCCACTATACGATAAGGAGTCTGAATAAATCCATATTCATTAATTTTACCATATGATGTAAGATTGGAAATCAAACCGATGTTTGGTCCTTCAGGCGTCTCGATTGGACAAATTCTACCGTAGTGAGAACTATGAACGTCACGTACTTCAAATCCAGCACGATCACGTGTAAGACCACCAGGTCCTAACGCAGAGATACGACGTTTATTGGTAAGTTCAGCTAGTGGATTTTGTTGATCCATGAACTGAGATAACTGAGAACTTGAGAAGAATTCTTTAATCGCTGCAGTAAGAGGACGAATGTTTGTCAATTTCTTTGGAGTTAATGTAGCAATCTCCGCAATTGACATACGTTCTTTAACAACTCTTTCCATACGGCTTAAACCAATACGGAATTGATTTTGAATCAATTCACCAACAGAACGAATACGACGGTTTCCTAACATATCGATATCGTCAGTTTCTCCAACACCTTCCATAACATTTAAATTAAATGCATAGAATGCGTACATATCGGAAATGGTAATGGTGTGCTTGTTCGCATATGGGTCGTTCCCCATAACTTTCACAACATGCTCATCTTCATCACGCACTAAAACTTCTTGTACAGCTGCACCAACTAACCACGCATATAGTTTTGCACCATTATGCACTTTGTTTTTGATGTCTTCCATAGCACTTGTAGCAAGTACATCTGTCTTATGACGTGGAGTATACCCTTCAACATATGCATCTCCATCTACATCACAAACATCGATACCTTTGTCATCTGTTAAACGAGCGAAAGCATATAAACGCTGACCATAGTTCAACACAGCATTTACATTTTCTTTTGTAAGTTCAACTTTCTTAGCAATGATACCACCTTGTACATTGATACGTTCTACATTGTTCATAAGTATAGCAACATCTTGTTCGCTTAGAATACTTCCTTCATATAAAGTAAGGTCATCTAATTCCACATCACTTGCTAATACACGTCCAACAAGACCAAGCTGATTGCTAATTGGTACAGATACTTCATCTGGATGGTTAAACAGTGGATTGAATGGGAACGCATTTACATGCATACCTTTTTCAAGCTCTGTACGTAAAGTGTTTCTTTCATCACGATGAATCATAGTTCCACTTTCCATAAATACAGAACCATCAGCAGCTAAAATATCTTGTGCTAAACGATTTTTCTCAATGCGGTTAATCGCATTTAATTTTTTACGTAATTTATAACGTCCTGCTTTTGTTAAATCGTAACGTCTAGGATCGAAAAATTTCGCATTCATCAACGTAATAGATCCATCCAATGTTGGGATTTCATCAGAACGCTGGTTTTCATAAATAGAAAGCAATGCTTCCTGTGTAGTTTTCACTTTATCGTTCAATAAGGTGTTTTCAATTTCTTCGTATTTACCAAAGTATGCTGCATATAATGTAAGGTAAAGATTCATGAACTCACGTTCTTCTTCATCTACCGCAACATCTTCAATCACATTTCTTCCCATTGCACGTAGGAATGTTTTGATAGCTGCTGTATCATGTGCATCTTCACTGCGGTCTAAATCCACAGACATACCGATTGCTTTAAACAATACGGAAGATAACATTTTACGTTTACGGTCAATACTAACGTTTAAAACACGCCCTGTAGACGTTTTCTTAAGTTCGGTTAAGAATTCCAACCAAGTACCACGACTTGGAATCAATTCACAAGAATAAGATTCTTTCCCTGTTTTTTCTTCATAACCTGTTGAAAAATAAGCACCTGGAGAACGAACAATCTGCGAAACAATAACACGTTCCGCTCCGTTGATAATGTAAGTACCTGTTTCGGTCATCATCGGGAAATCGCCTAAGAAGACATCCTCCCATTTGTTGATAACTTCTCCAGTTGTGTTATCTGTAATTTCTAGTTCCATTTTTGCTTTTAATGGAGCAGCAAAATTACACTCACGGAACATTGATTCTTCCGCAGTATATTTCGGTTCCCCAAATTCATATCCGTTGAATTTTAATTTAATATTCCCACCGTAGTTCTGGATAGGATAAATTTCATTGAAAACCTCTTCAATTCCTTCATCTTTGAACCATGTAAAGGAGTCAGTCTGAATCTCTACCAGATTTGGCAGCTCCAAGTCACCACTCACTTTTGAGTAATCTCTACGCTCTGCCTTTTTACCGGAAGCGACAATACGATAAGGCTGTTTTTTGTCCATGTACGCCATCCTTTCTTCACGTTTCAACTGCTAAAATAGGGTATGAAATCCCATTTTACCAGTTTAGTATTATGCAATTTATTATAATAGCAACAATTATGCAAATTGTCAATGTTTTTTTGCCCTTAAAATGAAGTATCCTTTTTCCTTGTTTATGATATCACAGTTTCCAAATACTTCTTTTATTTTCTTAACCGCACTTAATGCACCTTGTTGTTTACGAATAACGACCCAAAGGCTTCCCCCGCTCACAAGATGATCATGTGCTTCTTCAAATATCTTATAGATAACTATCTTTCCTGCACGTATTGGTGGATTTGTAATGATATCAGTAAAAGTATTCCCATTTACACGCTCATATACATCAGATTCATAAATTGTAACATCCACTTTATTTCTTTTGGCATTCTCTTGCGCAAGCAAGACAGCTCTAGGGTTCACATCCACCATTTCAAAATGTTTCTCTGGATAAATCTTTTTCAAAGTGATGCCCACTGGTCCATATCCACACCCAACATCTAATATCTTATCTTGAAGTCCATCACACTTACAAATGGTATCTAACATAACCCTTGTACCAAAGTCTATACTATCCTTAGAGAATACACCATTATCCGTAATAAAGAAATAATCTAAACACCAAAACCGGAAAGATATTTCCTTCCGGTTTTCTGCTAAATGACGATTATCAGTAAAATAATGATCCATCTTTTTACACCGCCTTTTATAGGTGACAAAAAGCCTTTCGGCTTTTCGTTCTTTTATAAATTTATTAAGGTTGATTACTTAACTTCTACAGATGCTCCAGCTTCCATCAATTTTTTCTTGATTTCTTCACCTTCAGCAGCTGGTACGTTTTCTTTGATTACACTTGGAGCTTTGTCAACTAATCCTTTTGCGTCAACTAATCCTAATCCAGTGATTTCACGTACTGCTTTGATAACAGCAACTTTAGTTCCACCAACATCTGTTAATGTAACAGTTACATCAGCAGCAGCTGCATCAGCAGCTCCAGTGTCAGCAGCAGCAGCTACAGCTACAGGTGCAGCAGCAGTTACTCCAAATTTTTCTTCGATTGCTTTTACTAAGTCGTTAAGTTCTAAGATTGTAGCTTCTTCTAAGTAAGCTAAAATTTCTTCATGATTTAATTTTGCCATTGTTTTGTCCTCCTATGGTTTATACTGCTATGCAGCAGTTTCTTCATTTGCAGCTTCAGCAACTGGTGCCTCTACTACTGGTGCTTCTGCACCATCTGCTGGTTTCGCGTCAGCGACTGCTTTAACAACACATGCAAATCCACGTACTGGTGATTGCAGACAGCTCAACAACATAGATAACATACCTTCACGGTTTGGTAATCCAGCTAATTCTTTGATAGTGTCAAGACCAACAACTTTTCCTTCAACAATACCACTCTTCAACACTAGTTTATCATGCGCTTTAGCGAATTTAGATAAAATACGTGCTGGGGCAACTGCGTCACCACCGAATGCGATTGCGTTAGGTCCAATCAAGTCTTTTGCAAGTTCATCTGCTCCTGCTTCGACAGCGGCACGTTGAGCCAAAGAGTTTTTATACACTTTGAATTCAATACCTTCTGCACGAAGATCTCTACGAAGCTGAGTTACTTCCGAAACACTAAGCCCGCGATATTCAACTACAACAGTTGAAGTAGCATCTTTCATTTTCTGAGCAATTTCAGAAACGACTGCCTTTTTACTATCGACGATTGCCTGATTCATAACTTCACACCTCCTAAATTTATATGTAACAATATACCTCTAAGAGTATTAAAAACACTCGCATCCAAGACAGTCTGCGAGTGTAAAATTACTTTCGTAAGATTTACCTCGGTAACATGATTAAGCCTAAACGGCCGTTACTGTCTATGGTATATTGATAACATTTGATATTCTATACGTTTATGAAACGTTTGTCAATGCTTATTTTTCTACAGTTACGTGGATTCCAGGACCCATTGTTGTAGATAATACAAGGTTCTTAATATAAGTTCCCTTTACTGCAGTAGGACGAGCCTTTGCAATTGCATTGTAGATAGTCTTAAAGTTTTCAGCTAATGCAGTTTCTTCAAAGCTTACTTTACCAATCATAAGATTGATATTTCCTTCTTTGTCAACACGGTATTCAACTTTACCTTTTTTGATATCTTCAACAGCTTTTGCTACATCCATAGTAACAGTTCCTGTTTTAGGGTTTGGCATTAAACCTTTAGGTCCTAAAACACGTCCTAATTTACCTAATTCACCCATCATGTTTGGAGTTGCTACGATAATATCGAATTCAAACCAACCCTTAGCAATCTGGTCAAGTAATTCTTTTCCACCAACAAAATCTGCTCCAGCATCTTTTGCTTCTTGTTCTTTAGGTCCCTGTGTAATAACACAAACTTTTTGTGTTTTACCAGTTCCGTGTGGAAGAACGATAGCTCCACGAATTTGCTGATCCGCGTGACGTGGGTCTACATTTAATCTAAAGCTAACTTCAACAGATGCATCAAACTTAGCTACGTTAGTTTCTTTTGCTAATTTAACAGCTTCAGCGATGGTATATGCTTTTGTGCGGTCAACCAATTTTGCAGCTTCGCTGTATTTCTTTCCGAATTTTGCCATTGTACGTTACCTCGCCTTTCTATTCCATACCTTCAACTTCAACACCCATGTTTTTTGCAGTACCAGCGATAATACGCATAGCAGCTTCTACATCATTAGCGTTTAAGTCAGGCATTTTGTATTCAGCGATTTCACGACACTGCTCAGCAGTAATCTTTCCACAAATTTCTTTCTGGTTCCCTGAAGCTTTTTTGATTCCAGCAGCTTTTTTAATCATATTTGCAGCTGGTGTTGTTTTGATTACGAAATCAAAACTTTTGTCTTCGTACGCAGTAATAATTACTGGAACGACATCTCCTCCACGGTCTTTTGTAGCGTCATTGAATGCCGTACAAAACTGTGGCATGTTAATACCAGCGGATGCTAATGCTGGTCCAGGTTTTGCTCCACCTGCTTGGAACTGTAATTTACAAACTTTTGCAACTTTCT
Source organism: Amedibacillus sp. YH-ame6 (assembly GCF_053848845.1). Lineage (NCBI taxonomy): Bacteria > Bacillati > Bacillota > Erysipelotrichia > Erysipelotrichales > Erysipelotrichaceae > Amedibacillus > Amedibacillus sp. YH-ame6. The sequence continues at coordinate 5,874 of NZ_JBSPEZ010000039.1, read as the reverse complement.
TACTCACAAGACACACCTCCTATAATATATATGTTGTCTTATGCAGTGGTTGAATTGAAGGGTTGCTCCTTCTCCCACGCATGTCAAAATACCACTTTTTTTAGTGGCACCTACCTATTCTAATACGAAACTAACAGAAATGCAACAGTTTTTTTGCTACATTCAACCTTATTCTATATCTATTCTTACGTTTCATCCATCTCGTTATATTCTTTCCTGTAATATAAAAAAAATCTTTATCACCTTCTCCTTATATACCACCCCCACATCAACCAACCGTTGATTTTTATCACGAAAATAAAACCACTCCTCCATTGTCTTATTCACCCACTGCTTTATTATATAGGTATACCCACCCCAACGAAAAGGAGCTTACCTATGAATACAAATATTGGCGAAAAAATCACCGAACTACGGATACATAAGAAATACACCCAAAAGCAATTAGCTCAACTATGCAATGTAAGCAGTGCAGCAATCAGCAAATGGGAAAACAATCAATCCCTACCCGATATATCTACATTACCCATTTTAGCACGCATCTTTCAAATCAGCATTGATGAATTATTATGTTTTGAACCTGAACTATCTTTACAACAGGTGGATGAATTGGTGAAAGATATCGTAGAAAAATTCTCATCCACTTCATTTGAAGACGCAATGGCGTATTGTAAAAATATCGTACGCATGTATCCAAATAGTGAAATGCTAAAATTTAAGATTGCTGGTTCTATAGGTACCATCACTATCTACCTTTACCAAAGTGAACAACCCCAAAAGTATACAGAACAGTTTCAAGATTACGCAAAACAACTCATCACGCCTATCCTTACATCAAAGGATTTAATCATACGGCAAGGCGCTTGTATTTTAATGAGTACCTATTTTGCGAAAGAAGGCAACACACAAGAATCCTTAGACCTCATCCAAAGTATCCCTAAATTATCAAATACTACCTCTATAGAGTGTTCTTTATATCAAAAACTACACCAAAACGATAAAGCTATACACCTCTTACAGTCACAACTTTATGCAGATAGCACACAAATATATATGAATCTGTTCTCCTTGATCAACCTTGCTTTCCAAGAACAAAAAAAAGAAGACGCAAAAGCACTGCTCTCTACAATGGAACTCTTACATAAGACTTTTCCAATCGCCTCCTCTTTCTATCCTCAATGTTACATTTTTTATGCCCGCTTAAAGGATAGAGAAAATACTTTGCGTTTATTAAAAGAGTACATATATGGTTTACGTCATATGGATAACACTGTGCGTAATATGAAAAACTATTTAGAAACGAACCCTTGTTTTCATACAATCTTACTAAAGGAAAACGCACATCCACAACAATTAAACGAACAAATTATCCAACATATGTTACTAGAATGCAAAGATCTCGATTTCATACGAGATGATAAAGAGTATCTTGAAATCATCAAGGAAGCATAAGAAAAGACGAGCCGCCTCGTCTTTTCTTTACCCCTTTTTAATGGGATAACAAATTTCTGTTACAAAATCTTCTTCTTTTGCTTGATCATTGTAACCTACATGATAGATACAGAAATCAGGTCCATCTAATTCATAGCCATGTTCATTGATCCATGCTGCTATCGCAAAGCTTACTTCTGAGATCAAATTGTAAGTTCCCTTAAAGGTAACACATGCGCAGGCTTGTGTTTTCAATGTTTTGAATTTGACATTTTCACTATCTTCATAGTTTCCCTGCACACCTAGACAAACCTCAACATCTGGCTCATTTTCTTTATATCCTTCATCAAAGAAATATGCTCTTGGTTTCTCATTTGAAAAAGCAATCTGCATCTTTCTCGCTTCAAATTCTTTACACAAACCTTCCCATAACATTCCTTCGTGATGATAGGTTGGAATAATCCCTCGTTTGCTAGCGACATAAGTTCCTTTAATATCTTTAATTTCTACTTCATATTTCATCAACATATCCTCCTTGTCAAGCAGCTTTTCTGCTTTTTTTAAGTATTGGATCATTTCTTCTACGCGACTTTTTTCATCTTGTAATTCGGATATTCGTTTTTCAATATATGGACGTAGTTCTTTTGCATTATGAAAGTTTGCCAATATCTCTTTGATCATGGCAATGCTAAATCCACTATCTTTTAAGAAGTTAATTTGAAATGCCCAATATAACTGTTCATTTTCATAAAAGCGATACCCACTCATATCATCTATACATGCGGGTTTTAATACGTCACATTCATCATAATAACGTAACATGCGAATACTGATTCTAGACAACCTAGAAAAATCTCCAATTTTTAACATTGAGGTACCTCCTGTTTTGTGCACACCTACAGTATAAAGTATGACACCATGTGAGAGTCAACAGCAAATAGAAAAAATCGATAATTTTTTTCATTATCGACTTTCTATTTATGTTTTTTTCCCATTTCTCTACTTTTATCTGCACATGCTCGCATCGCTTCAATGATTGCACTACGCACGCCACAAGCTTCTAAAACTGCAACTGCTTCAATGGTTGTCCCACCAGGTGTACACACCATGTCTTTTAACTCACCTGGATGCTTTCCTGTTTCTAACACCATCTTTGCGGAGCCAAGCATTGCCTGTGCCGCAAATGTATATGCATCATTTCTTGGCATTCCTTCAAGCACAGCCCCATCCGCCATTGCTTCCATAATCATAAATAAATATGCTGGAGATGCTCCACTAACAACTGCCACAGCTTCCATCATAGTTTCTTTCACTTCCGCACATTTTCCAAAACTTTCAAAAATAGAAACAACTTCTTCTTTATCATCGTCATCCAATAGTTCACCAAATGCCAAAGCACTCATACCCTCACCAACCATTGCAGGTGTATTTGGCATTGCTCTTACCACCTTACACATTCTACCAAACATATGATACATATCCTGTATACTAATTCCAGCCGCAATTGCAATTACGATAGAATCATGTTTTACATACTCTTTGATTTCATCGATAACATCTTTATACAAATAGGGTTTCACTGCCAAAAATAGAAGGTCACTATTCTTCGCAACACTTACATTATCACTAATATAGAAATCATCGTACTGGCTACTCAATTCTTGTAGTTTCTCTGGGCGTGTATTACTGACAATCATATGGTCTCCATCCACAAGATTTGCCTTCATAATTCCCTCCACCATTGCTTTGCCCATATTTCCACATCCAATAAATCCAATTGTTTTCATAGACTTTCCCTGCCTTTTTCTTTCATTATACTTCATGATTACCAAAAAAAACATATATAATCTTCATTTCATACGATTCTAATGGTTCTCTTATCATTTTAATAAAAGATTATTCTTACGAATGCACTACAGGTGATATTTACGACTTCTTACAAGCACCCTTTACACACCACACAAAAACGAAATTTTATTGATAAACGATAAATTTATATTGCAAAACAAGATATTGCGTGTTATATTATACCTGTAAGGGAGGACTTATCTATGTGGAACTCTGATAAATCACTAACATTATCCATTTTATGCGTGAAGATATTTTTCATAATCGGAATCATTTTCTGTATTGGTGGATATCCATTCACAAAAGCATATATTGACTATGTACAAAAACCAAATGCTTTTTATACTATTCTTATCACTGGCTATGTATGCCTATTTCTTGCGTTCTTTATATTTGCTTTATTGCACAAATTATTAAAGAACATTCAAAACGATGTCGTATTTGAAGAAGAAAACACCCGTCATTTAAGAAGACTTTCTTGGTTGTGTATGGGAGTTGCGATCGTATGTGCCATATCTTCCATTGGCTACATTGCCTTCTTTCTTGTATCTATTGCATTTGCATTCATTGCGCTCATCCTGCGAGTAGTAAAAAATGTCATAAGTGAAGCCACCCTGTTAAAACAGGAAAATGACTTCACAATATAAGGAAACGCTATGCCAATTATTATAAACTTAGATGTGATGATGGCAAAACGAAAGATATCTGCAGGAGATCTTGCAAAAGAGATTGATATCACGAATGCTAATCTATCCATACTAAAAAACAACAAAGCGAAAGCAATTCGCTTCTCTACACTAGACGCAATCTGTAAAGCCCTAGACTGTCAACCCGCCGACATATTGGAGTATGTCGAAGAATAAAAAATAGGAGAAACTATCATGAACAAAAAACGTATCGAGCACGATGCTCTTTTAAATGCACCCAATGTATCCATATACACCCACTACAACATCTTTATGGCATGCGCCATTGCCCTTATTTCCTATCTAGGTATCCGTTTTCTTCAACCATTTCATATGGAAGAGCCACAAGCTATATTGCTGATTCTATACGTAATGCTTAGCGCTATCTACGCAAGACTCTATTTTCCATTCACTCGCAAAACGTATACCTCATTCATCTTCCTTTTCCTTTGTTGTATACCAAACCTAATCTTCGATAATTATTTCTTGAAGTTCTTCAATGTTTGTTTTATCTTACTTGTACTATCGCATACATTGCTTGTACTTTCTCATAAACAAATCCATGAAAATGGACAGTATTTCTTTATTGATATTTTAAATGCCTTCACCTTTGTTCCACTACAAGGAATAAAAACACTATGTCAAAAACTTGTTTCACTATCAAAAGAAGCCCTTCATCTACATCATGTTGGCGCTATTTTGATTGGTATTATCATCAGTGTTCCTATATTACTTGTCGTTATCCCTTTACTATTGTCGGCAGACCTTGCCTTTCAACGCTTTGTTCTTTATTTCTTCTCAAATATAAACAATCTAATAAAAGAAATCATTTATATTATATTTTCCTTCCCTGTATTCACATACCTATATTCCCTTATCTATGGAAACATGAACTGTGAACGAGCAGATGTAATCAAAGTTGAAAAAAACGAACTAGACATACGCATGAATAACTCACGTATAATCCCGATTACAGTCCCCATGACAATTGAAGTTATCTTAATCATGGTATACACAATATTTCTAATTCTATCTACCTCTGATATCATTAAAAATATGTCAATGTCTTTGGAAAGCTTCTCATTCTCCCATTTTGCTAGAGAAGGATTCTTTCAACTCTGCATCATATCTGCCATCAATCTCTTAGTACTTGTATGTATGCATCTCATTAGTAAACAAACACATTCAAAAATACAATACGCTATTAAGCGCATCCTATGTGTAGAAACAATCGCTTTATTATGTACAGCTATGTTAAAGATGGTTTTATATATCAGTGCTTATGGATTAACTCCACTTCGTGTGTACTCTTCATGGTTTTTAATCATACTACTTGGTACCTTTGTACTTATCCTATATCATATAAACCACACAGAAGACAAAACCCTACAACATATCATAAAGTATTTCTGTATTACCTTTCTCTTCTTGAACCTATTGAATGTGGATACCTTTATCATAAAATACAATCAAACAATGCCTACTCTAGTAGAAGATAGCTCTTATGTTGAATGAACATGTATACGCTACTATGCAAGTGCTTATCTTCACAACAATTCTTCTACTTATCCTATGGCAAACACCATCCTTTAAACAATTGATAATCGCTATGCTTACTACATGGAGCAATGCATTATGGATGATTGTTTTAGGATATTTAGCTGATGCGAATATAATCCCAGGTGTAGGAGCTTCCTTTTATATCACTATATGTAATGGCATTCTATTCCTTATCATTATCATACGTCTCATACGAGCACCAAAAAAGCAGCGATAAAGCCAATGTCATTAAGTTAATAGAACATAGGGTTACATCAAATCATGAAAAATGTAAAACGATGAATAGTTTTAGTTAGTTAATTAGAATTAGATACAATGAAAAGAAGTTCTGATGATGAACTTTTTTTCA
>NZ_JBSPEZ010000038.1:0-18190 GCF_053848845.1 Amedibacillus sp. YH-ame6 | reverse complement strand
TTTTCAAGAATAGTGAATTCTAGAAAAAGTACGAAACTAAATCAATAACGAAAAAAGGTCTCATCCCCTTTACTTAGGGGACTTGGGACCTTTTTACTATCTTCCAAGTGTAAAACTTGAGATTATAGAACAAATTGCGAGAGTTGGTTTCATTAAAATTTGTGCTCGCGCGAAGCGAGAGAATGGAGGCATATATGGAAGAAAAACTAATCAAAGAAAAAATGCAACATTTCCTAGATTTGCGAAGGAGCGAAGAAGGAACAATAAACGCCATGATGGATATGAAAATACTACATTATGACATAGAAAAGAAACGTGTAACAGTATCCTATCCTGTACATAAATGGCAATTGAATCCCGCTAAGAACATGCATGGAGGAATGATTAGTACTGCCTTAGATATGAGTATGGGATGTGCTGCTTATGCTTTTAGTGATGGAACATTTACGCCTACCATACAAATGGCAATCAATTTCAATAAATCTATAAAGGAACATGATGAATTGATTATTGAAGCGGTTTGTGATCATGCTGGAAGTCGTATGGTACAAGTAAGAGCAATCGCAAAAGTGAAAGATTGTGAAGATGTAGTAGCCAGTGCAAATGGTTCCTACGCAGTCAATCACGGTTAAAGAGGACACTTTGTGAAGATTTGAAGAAAAGATATATCCATAAACAAGATTTTAGAGTACAATGTTTATGGATATTTTTATTTGGAGGTATATATGACAATTATAGAAAAATTAAAAGAATTAAGACGTTTAATGGATGAAAGAAATATCAGTGTGTATATGATTCCTACTTCTGATTTTCATGAAACAGAATATGTAGGGGAATATTTTAAGGCAAGATATTATATGTCTGGATTTAGTGGTTCTGCTGGTACCTTGGTAGTTTGTAAAGAATGTGCAGCATTATGGACAGATGGTCGTTACTTTATTCAAGCGGCTAAACAGCTTGAGAACTCGACAATTGAATTGATGCGTCAAGGAGAAGAAGGCGTTCCAACCATTGCACAGTATATCTATGATCATATGAAAGAAAAAGAAGTATTTGGTTTTGATGGAAGAGTAATGAATACAAAATTAACTAAGGCAATCTTAGGAAAGTTGAAAGAAAAAGAAGTTGGTGTTTCTTATGATGAAGATTTAGTAGATATGATTTGGAAAGATCGCCCAACATTACCAAAAGCAAAAGCTTTCTTTTTAACAGAAGCATTCAGTGGAAAAAGTGTTGGCGATAAGTTAAAAGAAATTCGTGAAGAGATGAATCAAAAACATGCGACACATCATATCATAACTTCATTAGATGATATAGCATGGATATTAAATATGCGCGGTGGAGATGTCGAATGTTATCCAGTCGCATTGTCTTACCTTGTGTTAACGCACAATGAAAACTATCTTTTTATCGATGCGGATAAATTGACAAATGAATTGTATCAGGAATTTAAAGCTAATAACATTGTGGTAAAGGATTATGATGCTATTTATGACTTTGTGAAGACGATAGAAGAAGGTAGCACTATTTTATTGGATAGTGGTTTTGTGAATTATGCGATTACACAAAATTTGAAGGACAATATTAAACTTGTGGATTGTACAAATCCATCCCAAATGATGAAAGCAATTAAAAATCCAGTAGAATTAGAGAATAATAAAATTGCACATATACGTGATGGAGTTGCGATGACAAAGTTTATGTACTGGTTAAAGACGAATGTTGGGAAGATGGAAATGAGTGAAATTAGTGCGAGTGATTATCTAAGAGAATTACGTGCACAACAAGAGAATTTCTTGGACGTAAGTTTTGATACTATTTCTGCTTATAAAGAACATGCAGCAATGATGCATTATAGCGCTACTGCTGAAAGTGACGTAATGTTACAACCTGAAGGATTGTTGTTAGTTGATAGTGGTGGGCAATACTTAGAAGGAACTACGGATATTACGCGTACCTTTGTATTAGGTCCTATTTCTGATGAAATACGTTTGCACTTTACTGCAGCACTACGTGGGCATATTGCATTATCGAGAGCACGTTTCTTACATGGTTGTCGTGGCGTGAATTTGGATATCCTAGCTCGTGGACCATTATGGGATATGGACTTAGATTATAAATGTGGAACAGGACATGGTGTTGGACATCTGTTAAATGTTCATGAAGGACCTAATGGTTTCCGTTGGAAAATTGTATCAGATCGTAGCGATAGCTGTATATTAGAAGAGGGAATGACACAATCAAATGAACCTGGGGTTTATGTAGAAGGATCACATGGTATACGTCATGAAAATGAATGTGTTGTACGTAAAGGTGAGAAGAATGAATACGGACAGTATATGTATTTAGAAACAATTACTTTTGTACCATTTGATTTAGACGGTATTGATACAGAATTGTTGACACAATATGAAATCTATTGGTTAAACGAATATCATGAAGCTGTTTATAATAAAATTTCACCATACTTAAACGATGCAGAAAAAGAATGGTTAAAAGAAGCTACAAGAGCAATCTAACAAAAAGTAACAAGTGAGCAAATTTGCTAAACTTGTTACTTTTTTTAGGATTTTTGAAATTTATTTCGTATATACCTATGGAAGGGGTATACCCTTTCCAAGGAGGAATCATAATGATGATCACAAGAAGCAAAGAAGTAAATTTTTGTAATGATGTATTTTTTAAGTATGCATTAAGCGCAGATGATGAGACTTCAATATTCATTCGACATTCTATCATCGAAGAACTCACAGGCATTCATCCCAAAGAAAGCAAAGTTTTAAATCCTATTTTGGATGCGAAGATTATTGGGGAAAAAGGAGTTGTTTTAGATGTTCACGTAAAGGATGAACAAGATAACGAATATGATATTGAAATGCAAACAACCTATATTGGATTGATAGATAATAAACGATTTCAATTGTATTTGACTAGGATGTTATCAAACCAGTTGAGGAAAGGGGATAATTACAAAAAGTTAAAACATGTATATCAAATCGTATTTGTAGATGCAATAGCCCCATGTAATGAAGATTTAATTAATGAATATAAGTTAATGAATAAAGGTGGATATCCTATGGGTGGAGATTCCCTCATAAAAAGTATTTTCATTCATTTGCCAGTAATCAATCGTATTGCGAAAGAAAAGGGAGCCTTACATATGAGTGGATTTGAACAGCTTTGCTATCCGTTTAAAAATAATAGAAATCGTGATATACTGAAGTCAGAGGAAAGGTTGGTGAGAGCAATCATGGAAAAATATCAACACATGCAAGATGATGAAGATCTTTGGTCCATTGCAATGGCAATTGAAATGGGAGAAATGAGAGTGGAAAACCAATTAGAAGAAAGAACTCAAATAGCTCTAGAGCAGGGTATGAAAAAGGGGATTGAAAAAGGAATTAAAGAAGGCATTGAAAAAGGCATTGAAAAAGGTATAGAAAAAGGAATTGAAATAGGTTCTCGTAAAGGCAAAGAGGAAGCATATCTTTCTGTAGTTGCTAATTTGATTATGCAAAAGTTTGAAGCAGATGAAACAACTTGGCTATCTACATTAACCTATGAACAATTACAAGAAATAACAAAAGTATTTATGTCTTGTGAAACACTAATTGAATTAAAAGAAAAAATCTAATAATACAAACGTGTGGTAAACTAGCTTTCTAGCAGTTACCACACTTTTTTAATGACTTCTTTGATTTTATGAGTATAATTAACATCGTGGTGATAGAAATGAAATCAATCTTAGTGGAACTAACATGTACGCAGTGCATGTTTCATACATATCGTAAAAGTGAAACACTGATTCTCTCAGATTTTGAAATACAAGGTAGAGAACAGTTGTTAAATGATACTTTTTTTACTTTTCAATGTCCTCGTTGTGGGCATCTTATCGAATTTATCCATCCTCTAGCATATATTGACAAAGACCATAAATTTGTACTTTACATCAAATCAAAAAAAGACTTTAAAGAAAGTGATCATGCTTTATATAAGGATGATGTTACTTGTAGGAAACGTTATATAAGCAATCATAATGAAATTGCGGAAAAGATTAGAATCTTTGAAGATGATTTAGATGATCGTTGTATCGAAATCATAAAATTTAAGCTTGTTCATCATTTGGAAAAACAGAAACAAAAGAAATGTAGTGTAACTTATTTCGATTATGATGCAATTTCACAAACGATATGGTTTCAAACGACACATGATAAAGAACAACAAATGCTCGCAGTTTTGATGGATGAATATCTACGCCTCGTATCAACTATGTTGAAAGAACGACATGATTATTACAGTGAAGTAAATGCACAGTGGGTATTTGATAACTTCATAAAATAAGATACATTGTTTTATTTGATAACTTGTTTTATAATGTAACTCGTGAATTGAGGGAAATGATATGGAACAAACTACGGATACTATGAATTTAGGAATTACTTTCCAGATGTCGCTGGATTCTTTTCTAGAAGAAAAACATCCCATTAAAAGCACGAACAAAACATCTTATGAACAAGCGTTAAAGAAACTTGAAGAATTAAAACAGTTTCGCAATCCTGTAACAAAGTGCATAATTGCCACAGAAGCAATTCAGTTATGTTCCGATTGTATCGAAGGATACATGGCTTTAGGATTATATACACAAGATGTATATGAAAGAATGGATATTTATAAGAGGGGGATGGAATTAGCTACGATTAATCTAGGTAAAGATTTCTTTCTGCAAAATGTAATAGACTTTTATGACTTGGAAGAATCAAGATCTCTTTTTCATATTAAGTTTGCTTATGCATGTACCTTATTTGAGTTAGGTTTCATGAGAAAAGCCCTTCAACAATTTCAAGAGATATTACATTTAAACCCTAGTGATCATTTTCTTGTACATCACTATGTATATGTACTCTTGTTGTACTTTGAAGATTTGACACAATGCCAAGAACTATTAAATAAATACAATACACAAGATACCTTTCATTCCTATGTTACATTTCTGCTTTATTTAAAACAGGGAGAAATTCAAAAAGCCAAGGAGCATATTCCTACATTAAAGCTAGCGAATCAATTTTTGTATGAAATCATGACGTACAAATCAATGAATATGACACCTCAACAAAAGCAAACAAAACCAGGAAGTGTTGAAGAAGCTGGTTATGTTCATCGTTTATTATCAAGAGTTACACATGCTATGGAAAACTTACACATCTTTATGAGCTAGTAAGGCATCTTAGGTATGTGTTTTCTTTATTGTATCTTCTTGATTTACCTATATTATGTATAAAATATTTAAATATGATATATTTGTGATTTTTTTATTCTTGAATTTGTAAAAATATGGAAATTATTACAGTTTTCCTCTATAATATTTCTTATTAGGGCAAAAAGGAGATAACGCATGAAGGTGAATACTGAAAAGCTGAGTGTTAGCAATGAAAGACTGAGTATCATTGGTAGACTAATTGGTATATATCGAGAAGAACGTAGAGACAATTCACAGAACAGCTGGACACAGAAACGCTTTTGTAAAGACATCTGTAGCCCAAATACTTTAAAGAATATAGAAGCTGGTGGTTTATCAAGATCAATAGAAATCTATGTTGAAATGTTGGATAAGTTTGATTTAAAACTTGGTGAATTTCCTGAAATTGACAAAGCGGTGTATAGACTTACTGAAGAATTGTATGAAGCTACAGAGGATTATAATTTAGAAAAGATAATCGGATTGTCAAATAAAATTCTTCGTATCTTGAATGAAGTTAGTGATTATATTTATTATTCCGAATTAAAAGAACTTTTTGAAAATATAAAAAATCATTATGGTAATAAGATGATGATTAAAGATGAGGTCATTGAAAAATATAAGCAGTTATTATCTGTATCGCCAGATTGTTTTAAAGATATGATTAGGCTTTTAGTATATTTGAAAATCAAAGCTAATAGTGTAGCGGATAAGAATTTATACAAACGATTGGTAGAGGATATCAATTTAATTAACTGCAGCCATGAATTTGTTAAAATAAATCTAATCGATTTCTATTATATTATGGGCAATTATAAAAAGATGGAGTTGTTGATTAATAATCTGATAAAATATTTTCAAGGTAAAAGGAGATTTATTAGATTATTAGATGCTTACAACTATGCAATTGTATTATTTAGTGAACTAGAATTTGAAAAATGTCTACAATACATCAAAGAATCTGAGGCAATCGTAAGTGAAAACATATTGCCAGAAACAAAGGTAAGCGAATATTATACAAATGTTGCATATGCATATCATTTAAACGAACAATATGAAAATGCATTGAATTACTACTATAAGGGATTGCAACAAGAACATAGAGACTTCATAGATTCATATATGTTTATGGCAGATTGTCAAAATCGATTGAATTTACCAATTGATATTCCTTTTGTAGATGAAGATGTCTATGTGCAATATCCTATCGATGTTAAGTATATGTATAAATATTTCACTTTTGATAATAGTGTTCCTGATTTTGTGAAAGAAAATTATATCTTGAAGAAAATAGTACCATTATTAACAGACCCGGAGTACATCAAAGTGTTTCGTTATGAAATTTTAAGGCTAGTGAATAAAAGTGGACACTATAAATGTACATATATGTTTGAATCATTAGTAGAAAAAAACATTAAAAAATGAGTTGATGTTTTTTTGTAAAAGTATAAATAAAAGCACTATGTTTGAAAAAAAATGAACTAACTCCAATTTTATTGAGTAAATCTCTATAATCCTTTATGATATGCATGTTAACGATGATATGCATATGGTCAATGGTATTGATAGAGTTTGGTCAATATGAAAAAAATTGTAATAGCGGCTGTTTGTGGCTTATGCCTAATGGCTGGTGCTGTTGTAGCTTCTGGTGCTGAAGTAACAGTTGCTGGTTCTGGTGGCGGCATCCACGTAATAGTATAACAAACGAAATCAACTTCTTCTTCCATAAGAAGTTTTTTTCTTTTATGTATGTACTTGTTTTGATATTTTTTGTAATTTTCAAGGATAATTTGCTGGTTTTTGAAAAATTGTTAACTGTTGGTGATTTTATTGTGGATGATTCATATATGGAGTATTATGTAGTCATCAGGTAGGGGTATTACCTGATAGGGTACAAAGTGTGCGGTATAAGAATGAGATGACCCAATGTTAAAAACCATCCCCAAGTTTCTAACATGATCAATCATTATGATATAAATGCTTTCAGTATTTATTCTCGCTTATATTAAGACAAGCTAATCTACGCTTATTTAGTTTGTGTCTCTTTGTTTGGAAGAGTTGGTAACTGTAACTTTTGTTGCAGTTACTTTTTCTTTTCATTTGATAGGAATAATGATAAACTTACAATGAATTGGAGTGAGTTCATGACGAGATTACAACTTAATCATTTAGATAAGAATTATGGTAATATAAAAGCGGTTAGGGATATAAGCTTGGATATAAAGGAAAAAGCATTTATTGTGTTAGCTGGGCCATCTGGGTGTGGGAAGACTACTCTACTCCATATGATTGCAGGGTTTTTGAAATGTGATAAAGGAAGTATTATGCTTGATGGCAATTGTATTGATGAACGAGTTCCATCATTAAGGGAAATTGCTATGGTTTTTCAGGATGCGGCCTTGTTTCCAGATATGAGTGTACAGGAGAACATTGAAATTGGGTTGGCACAAAGTGGATTGCAAGATGATGTTATTCAAGAACGTGTACAAGAAATGGCTGCTTTGGTAGATATAAGCGAATTGTTGAATCGTAAGGCGAAAACATTATCGAGTGGTCAAAAGCAAAGGGTGTCTATCGCAAGAGCTTTGGTAAGGCGTCCTAAAGTATTCTTAATGGATGAGCCTTTAAGTGCATTGGATGCGAGATTGAAATCTCAACTAAGAATTGAAATTGCGATGTTGTATCAAAAAATGGATGCGACATTTCTATATGTAACACATGATCAAATAGAGGCTATGACAATGGCAGATATATTGATTGTGATGAAGGATGGGAAGTTTCAACAAGTGGGAACGCCTTTGGATATTTATCATCATCCTAAGAATTTGTTTACGGCGTCTTTTTTAGGAAAATATGAAATCAATCAGTTTAAGGCAAGTGTTCAAAATCAACAAGTAGTTTTTAAGGAAAGCGTGCTTTGTGAAGCAAGGGGTGTGCTTGATGAGCAGATTATTATTGGTGTGAGGCCTGAACATCTGTTCATGGATATAGATCATGGGTATCTTGGAAAGATTGTCCTTGTGGAGAATTTAGGAGATGAGTTATATTATCATATCGAGTGGGAGGATCAACTTCTTATGATGAAGGGGGCTTTGTCTGATGGATTGAGATGTGGGGATGTGGTGAACTTTAACTTTCGTGTTCAAGATGCATTTTACTTTTATGCGTCTACACAAGAGCGATTCATACCCGAATAAATAAAAAAAGATCTCGATAAGCGACATGCCCTTCGAAATCTTTTGTGTACTAATATGGTGGAGCTTATCGGGATCGAACCGATGACCCCCTGCGTGCAAGGCAGGTGCTCTCCCAGCTGAGCTAAAACCCCATTTAGTGCTAATTAAATATACCATAAGGGGGTCATCATTGTCAATTCCCCTTTTATTATTTTCATAACATTTTAGATGGGACATTGTCAAATAAGGTGAAATGCTTTACAATAATACAAAAAAATGAGGTGAGAATAGAATGTTAAGGGATATCAAAGAAGCGTTGCGCTTGTCCTTTCCAGTAATGGTTGGGTACATATTTTTAGGGATTGCGTTTGGATTGTTGTGTGAAAAACAGGGGTATTCATGGATTTGGGCATTCTTGATTAGCTTTAGTGTATATGCTGGGAGTATGCAGTTTGTATTATTAACATATCTTCATTCAGGTGTTTCACTTCTTGAAGTTGCGATTGTGACTTTATCAGTAAACGCAAGACAAATATTTTATGGATTATCATTCTTGAATGATTTTTCTAGGATGGGGAAAAAGAAATGGTATATGATTTTCTCGTTGACTGATGAAACCTATTCTTTATTATGTAGTATTTCAAATAGGGAAGAGGAACGAGGAAAGCGTCTTATGTTTTTGATTGCTTTGTTTGATCAGGTGTATTGGGTGTTAGGCTCTGTTATTGGCGCGACGCTAGGGATGTTGATAACATTTCAAACCAAAGGGATTGATTTTGCGATGACTGCGTTATTTACGGTTATCTTAATAGAGCAGTGGATAGCGGCGAAGCGACATGTATCAATCGTGTGTGCTTTGATTGCAGTGGGTGTAAGTGCTGTTTGTTTTGGATTAGAGAACTTTTTATTGCCTGCACTTATTCTACTAGTTGTATTGTTAATTATATTTAGGAAGAACGTAGAAGGGGGAGAAGCGCTATGACAACTTGGGAAACATTAAGTGTGATTGGGGTAGTAGTTGCGTGTACGTTTCTTACAAGGGCATTGCCGTTTCTTGTGTTTAAAGATGCGAAAAAAATCCCAAATATCATATTGTACTTGGGAAGAGTATTGCCTATGGCGATTATGTTTTGTTTGGTTCTTTATTGTATACGTTCAACTACATTCTTGAAATATCCCTATGGAATACCTGAAGTGCTAGGAATACTGATTGTAGGTATCTTACATGTATGGAAACGCAATAATATCATTAGTATTGTAGGAGGAACGTTTTGTTATATGATTATGGTACAGTTTATATTTCTCTAGGACTCTTTTAAATCTAGTAAGAATGAGGTATAGAAATCCGTAAAGATACTATTTTTTAATGTAATGAAATTGAATTCACGGGTAATTTGAAAATCATCAAGAGGAATGATTTCGAATTGTCCGTTTTTTAATTCTTCTAGTACAGCTGCTTCATAAAGAAACGTGATTCCTTGTTGTTGTTTGATAAGTTCTTTAATCGCATGGATGTTGCCAATTTCTAAGGTGTTTTTAAAGTCTGTGATGGTTAAGTTTTGTTCATCTAAAACACGCTCTAGGATTTCTCTAGTACCAGAACCGCATTCACGTATGATAAGTGTTTCATGTAAGAGTTCTTCTAGTTTACATATGGAGTTGGAAAGTGGATAGTCTTTCGATTTAATTGGAATGAAGCGTTGTTTGGATAGAAGGTGATAGGTATAGTCGTTTTTCTTAAAGTAACCTTCTACAAAGGCAAAATCGATTTGTCCATTGTTGAGCATATCTAAAAGTGTACTTGTGTTTTCAACAAGCATAGAGATTGATGTATCAGGATGATTATCTAATAGGGTTGTAAACTTATTTGGAAGGATAAATTCTCCGATGGTTCTAGTTGCACCGATGCGTATATGATCCATATGGTCTTTTCCACTGCACATAATTTCCTTAAGTTTGTTTTCATCACTTGCAAAGCGTAAACTATATTTTAAAAGGAGCTCTCCTTGTTTGCTAAGACGTAATTGTTTGTTTTCATGTGTGAATAATTTTACTTGATAAAGGTTTTCTAGATATTGAATGTGTTGGGTTACAGCGGGTTGGCTCATACATAATTGTTCTGCGGCTTTCGTGTAGTTCAACGTTTTTGATAATGCAATAAAAGTGTAGATACGAAAATCTAGCATAAAACTCACTCCTATTCTATATGTTGTAAGTATAACACGTTTTGCGAGGATAGAAAAATTTTAGTTTTGTCTACGTTTTGTGAACATATGTACACAGAATGTCTTCGTATGTAAAACTGTTACATTTT
Source organism: Amedibacillus sp. YH-ame6 (assembly GCF_053848845.1). NCBI lineage: Bacteria > Bacillati > Bacillota > Erysipelotrichia > Erysipelotrichales > Erysipelotrichaceae > Amedibacillus > Amedibacillus sp. YH-ame6. The sequence continues at coordinate 7,464 of NZ_JBSPEZ010000038.1, read as the reverse complement.
TGCTTACAAATTATTTCAAAGTTACTTTCATTTTATTTCATTTGTGCTATAATACTAACTAATAACATAAATTGTTATCGAAGAAAGGAAGGTGCCAATATTTATGGCCGAAAACAGAATTTTCAACTTTTCAGCAGGTCCAAGCATGCTGCCACTGGAGGTGTTACAAAAAGCACAATCGCAAATGTTAAACTACGAGGGCAGTGGTATGTCGGTCATGGAGATGAGTCATCGTTCCAAAGCATATGATCAGATTATTGTAGAAACACAGGCAAAATTACGTAAACTAATGAATATACCAGATAATTATAAGGTATTATTTTTACAAGGAGGAGCTTCCATGCAATTTGCAATGGTTCCTTTAAACCTTATGAAAACTGGAAAAGCCGATTATATCGTGACAGGAAACTTTGCGAACAATGCCTATAAGGAAGCATGTAAATTTGGAGAAATTCATGTTGCTGCATCTAGCAAGGATAGAAATCATACGTATATTCCTGCACAGGAAGAATTATCTTTAGATCCAAAAGCAGACTATGTATATCTATGTTCAAACAATACAATTTATGGAACAGAATGGAATTATGTTCCAGAAACAAATGGAGTACCAATCGTAGCGGATATGTCTAGTGATATCCTAAGTCGTCCAGTAGATGTAAGTAAGTATGGAGTTATTTTTGCTGGTGCACAAAAGAATATGGGTTGTGCAGGATTGACAGTTGTCATTATTCGCGAAGACTTACTAGGATTTGCGAAAGAGAATGTCCCTGTAATGTTAGATTATAAAACAATGGCAGAGAAAGATTCTATGTACAATACGCCTCCTACGTATGCAATCTATATTTTAGGACTCGTATTAGAATGGATTGAAAACATGGGTGGATTAGAAGCCATGGCAAAACATAATGAACAAAAAGCAAAACGTTTATATGATTTCTTAGACAGTTCTACGTTCTATAAACCAGCTGCGGATAAAGATGCTCGTTCTTTAATGAATGTAACATTCCGTACAGCCAATGAAGAATTGGATGCATTGTTTGCGAAAGAAAGTGCAGCTGATGGAATGAGCAATTTAAAAGGTCATCGTGCAGTAGGTGGTATGCGTGCATCTATCTATAATGCAATGCCAGTAGAAGGTATTGATACGTTAATCGATTTTATGAAGAAATTTGAAGCAGAACATAAATAGTAGATAAAGGGAGAATATATGAAAGTAAAGTTATTTAATAAGATTGCGGATATTGGAATCAATCAATTTGATAAAGATAAATATGAATTTTCTGAAGAATTCGAAAATTATGATGCTGTTTTAGTACGTAGTGCAAAGCTTCATGATGTAGAATTTCCTAAAGATTTAAAATGTATTGCAAGAGCTGGAGCAGGCGTGAATAACATTCCTTTGGATAAATGTAGTGAACAAGGAATTGTTGTCTTTAATACTCCAGGAGCAAATGCAAATGCCGTTAAGGAATTAGTAATTGCGGCCTTATTGATGTCTTCTCGTAAAATTACGAAAGGTATCGAATGGGTTCACACCATCGAAGAAGATGATATGAGTAAAGTTGTTGAAAAAGGTAAAAGCAACTTTGTAGGACCTGAAATTGCAGGTAAAAAACTTGGAGTTATTGGGTTAGGGGCAATCGGTGTTCTTGTGGCAAATGCCGCTGCAGCATTAGATATGGATGTGTATGGATATGATCCATATGTTTCTGTACAAGCTGCTTGGACTTTAAAGGCACGCGTTCATCATGTCAAAGACTTAAAACAGATATTTGAAGAATGCGATTATATTACAGTGCATGTACCATATAATGACAAGACAAAGAACATTGTAGATGCACAAGGTATTGAAAGTATGAAAGAAGGCGTACGTGTATTAAACTTTGCACGTGGTGGTCTAATCGATGATGATGCGATGATTAAAGCATTAGAAGCAGGAAAAATTGGTGCTTATATTACAGATTTCCCTTCAAAGGAATTGTTGAAGTTTGATAATGTAATCGGGATTCCTCATTTAGGGGCTTCTACTCCTGAAAGTGAAGACAATTGTGCTGTTATGGCTGCAAAGGAAATTATGGAATTCTTGGAAACAGGGAATATTACACATTCTGTAAATCTTCCAGATGTTCAGATGGCACAAGGTGCGAAATACCGTATTTGTATTATTAACCGTAATATTCCAGATATGTTAAGCTCTATGACTTCAAACTTAGCAAAAGTTGGAGTGAATATCGAAAACATGTTCAGTAAGGGACGTGGAGATTATGCATATACAATATTGGAAACAAACGATGAAGTAAGCAATGAGTTGATTGATCGAATTCACGAAAGAGAAGGTATCATCAGCGCACGTCTTATTGTTGCGTAATTAGAAATAGCCAGTATCTAATGTAATAGGTACTGGTTTTTTTATGTTTGGCTGTAATATATTGAATAATTTGTTATAATAATTCCATAACAAGGTGATAAAGATGGAAAAAATCATAGTAAGTGAAAATAAAATTGTATTTATAGTAGGAATCATTACGACTACTTTTTTCTCTATTATTCTAGGTGTTAGTGTTCTATCCTCCTTGATTGTAGGAGACATTAGTAGTGCATTGTTTTGTATTGTAGTCTTTGGTTTCTTTCTGATGTTAGGTATTTATTTGTTAATGTTATATCATTATCATAAACTAAGAATAAGCGAAGAAGAGTGTGAGTATATAAATTGGTTGGGGAAAAAAAGAATTTTTCATTGTAAGGACATTAGATGTTGTGAAGTCGTAGTTTCTAAGTTTTTGATTTCAAATGTTTCCTATAGACTCTGTGATAGTGATAAGAACAGTTTGGCTGATTTTAAAAGCAATATGAAAAATGCCTCACAAGCTATTGCGTACTTCAATGAAAAAAATATAGCTATTAAATCTTGTGAAGCGAATGTATTTGTTAAAAATTCTATAATTCATTCAGATGAAACTATAAAAGAACAGGAAATAAAAGAACTTGGGAAACAAATGAGCAAGACAAAGGTTAAAAAGATGAAAAAAATCATACGTATTTTATCCTACGTGCATACGTTTCTTTTACTCATAGTCTTTGTTGCTCTACCGATTCGATGGGTATTTCTAATCTTTGCAATTTCTCCTATGTTATATTACTTTTTATATCTTTGGATATATCCAAGAATGGTATGTGAAATTCGAAAAGAGGAGAAAACAAGCTGGAAGAATTCTCATATAAAAGTTCCGTTTTTACCCATTCTTTCATCTATTATCATCTTACTTATAAATGCAGATACGATGAATTTAAGAAATGAAGGTTATTTTTTTGTGTTGGTCTTTATATTCGCTATTATTCTATTTATTCCATTTGTAGGAATTTCTAAACGTCGCGATGAAAAGATACGTAAAGGGAAGTGGATTTTAGTATTTCTTGCTTTAGTGGCATATAGCTTTTCATCTATGTTTGCGTGGAATTGGATTTCTAGGGTAAAAGCACCAGTACATGAATCTGCCTTTGTTGTGGATAAGAAAAGTCATCGTTCGCGTAATAGAAGAGACTATACTATTGAAATACGTCGTTATAATGGAGAGACAACATGGCTGACGATATCACGGAGTATGTATGAAACTATATCGAATAAAAGTAGTGTTGAATTGTGTAAACGAGTGAGCATATTTGGCGTAGAATATTGGTATGTGCATTTTTAAATTTTGTGAAATATACGATATATGATATTGTTAGATAGCGTAAAATTGGATATAATAAAGATGCTAAATCATAAGAACTGTCTACTGGACAGGGAAAGGGAACGAGAGGTCACTCGTTCCCTTTTTGTTGGAAGGTGCTAAATCATGAGAAAGTACACTGGCACTTTATGTATCCCCGCCCATCCCCATTTAGATACTACTTACCTTTACGCCGTAAAAGGGAAAGAGTAAGAACGAGTATCAAATAGGTGATACATAATTCAGCCATGTGTTCCTTTCCAAGTGATCAGCACAACTACTCTTATGCATACACACCCCTCCACTATACTTAATACGAGGAAGACTTTAAAAATCCTAAATAAAATGAAAAATAATCAAGTTTGTTTGATGGATTCATAGGAATATACGATATATGATATTGCGAGAGAGAGAAAAATTTATTATAATAAAGATGCTAAATCATAAGAACTGTCTACTGGACAGGGAAAGGGAACGAGTGCTCGCTCGTTCCCTTTTTGTTGGAAGGTGCTAAATCATGAGAAAGCACACTGGCACTTTATGTATCCCCACCCATCCCCATTTGGATACTACTTACCTTTACGCCGTAATAGAGAAAGAGTAAGAACAAGTATCAAATAGGTGATACATAATTCAGCCATGTGTTCCTTTCCAAGTGATCAGCACAACTACTCTTATGCATACACACCCCTCCACTATACTAAATACGAGGAAAACTTTAAAAATCCTAAATAAAATGAAAAATAATCAAATTTATTTGATGGATTCATAGGAATATACGATATATGATATTGCGAGAGAGATAAAAATTTATTATAATGAAGATGCTAAATCATAAGAACTGTCTACTAGACAGGGAAAGGGAACGAGTGACCTCTCGTTCCCTTTTTGTTAGGAGGTGCTAAATCATGAGAAAGTACACTGGCACTTTATGTAATCCCACCCATCCACTATACTTAATACGAGGAAAACTTTAAAAATCCTAAATAAAATGAAAATAATCAAATATGTTTGATGGATTCATAGGAATATACGATATATGATATTGCGAGAGAGAGAAAAATTTATTATAATAAAGATGCTAAATCATAAGAACTGTCTACTGGACAGGGAAAGGGAACGAGTGACCTCTCGTTCCCTTTTTGTTGGAAGGTGCTAAATCATGAGAAAGTACACTGGCACTTTATGTATCCCCACCCATCCCCATTTAGATACTACTTACCTTTACGCCGTAATAGGGAAAGAGTAAGAACAAGTATCATATAGGTGATACATAATTCAGCCATGTGTTCCTTTCCAAGTGATCAGCACAACTACTCTTATGCATACACACCCCTCCACTATACTTAATACGGAATAAAATTAAAAAATCCTAAAGATTGTGATAATTTTTTAAAATCACATATTTTAAAATTAAAAAAATACTGAACGAAAATGAATAAATTTGGTATAATCTAATTTAGAATAAAGAAAGGGTGAGGCAAATGCGTTCTCTAATTATTGCGGAAAAGCCAGAGCTTGGAAGAGCCATTGCGGCATCCATTGATGGTCCTAACAAAGAAGTGCGTGGGGTTATTGTAAAGAAGAATGTAATCATTACATGGGCATATGGACATTTGCTTCGTCTTTGTGAACCAGATGAATATGATGAAAAGTATAAGAAGTGGAAGAAAGAAGATTTACCAATTTGTTTTGAGGATTGGAAATTAGTTCCCGATGGGAATAAAAAAGATCGTGTGATGCAAATCATTGAGTTGATGGCGCAATGTGATCAAATCATTCATGCTGGTGACCCGGATGATGAAGGACAGTTTTTGATTGATGAAATTCTGGATTATGCAGGAAATACGAAACCTGTGAAGCGTGTATATATTAACGATAATACTCCTGCTAATATTCGAAAAGCATTTCATGAATTGATTGATAATGATGAAAAGCTTAAAGCAGTAGGAGATAGTGCGTATGCTAGAGCAGTTGCGGATTATGTAGTTGGAATCAATTATTCACGTTTATTTTCATTATCTTTGCGACGTAAAGGAATGAGTGTTGGACGTGTACAAAGCCCAACTTTAGGGTTAATTGTAGCTAGAGATGAACAAATTGATTCTCATGTGAAACAAAAATATTATGAATTGATGATACAAGGTCATATTGAGGATCCATTGGCTGATATTGGACTACAACTGAAACCTAAAAAAGATATTTTGGAAGATGACAAACATATTTTACAACGAGGTGTGATGGAAGATATCGAAGCAGATATTATGAAGGAAGTATCTCGTAAGGTAAAAGTAGAAGAAAAAATGATGGATGTTAAACCACCATTGCCTTTTAATCTTGCGAAATTACAAGCACATATGAATAGCAAGTTTGGTTTTGATTTAAGTAAGACGGATCAGATTACGCAGACATTACGTGATAAATACCAAGCAATCACGTATAATCGAAGTGATTCACAATACTTAAAAGAAGAACATTTTACAGAAGCAAATAAGGTATTACCTCATGTGATGGGAAAGTTACAAGAAGAATATCCTGTAAATTATCAAATTCATTCAGAATGTTTTAATGATAAATTTGTAACGGCACATCATGCGATTATACCAACGATGTCAGACTTTAAAATTGAAGCGTTATTACCGGATGAACGAAAGGTCTATGAAGAAATTGCACGTTACTATATTATGCAGTTTTTACCTCCGATTAAGAAACGTCAAATTACAGCAGTTGTGAAAACAGAGCATGGTGATTTAAGAGCGGCAAGTACGTTTATAATGGATGAAGGATATAAACAGCATTTTCAAGCGGATAAAGAAGAAAAAGAAAATGATGAAGAGGAAGATTCTTCTAAGTTTGACATTCCAGCTGGTACATATGAGATTACTTTAAGTAATAGTGAAATTGCGGAGAAAGAAACGAATCCACCCAAACGCTATACGCAGGCTACCTTGATTAAGGATATGACGAGCATTGCGAAATATGTGCAAGATAAAGAAATCAAGGAAATCTTGAAGAAAAAAGATAAAGATAAAAAAGGCGAGAATGGTTCTATTGGGACAAGTGCTACTCGTTCTTCGATTGTGGAAACCTTAATGAAGCGTCACTATGTTGAGATGCAAGGAAAGAATATTGTATCGACACAATTAGGAAAAGATTTTTATCATGTTTTACCTGACGAAATTAAAAAACCAGATTTAACCGCGAAGTGGTGGGTGATACAAGAAGATATCAAAGAGGGAAAAGCGGATGTGAAGACCTTGGTAGATAGTGTATTAGAAGCTTTCGTTCCTCATCTTCATAAAGACTATTCAAATATAAGAGTTGGGGGAGATGTACCTATTGATGATTCACGTGAAGCAATTGGATTATGTCCAGTTTGTGGAAATAAAATCGTTGAAAATAGCAAAGGGTTTGGTTGTGTGAATTATCGAAATGGATGTAAATTTGCTTTATGGAAGGAAGATCGTTTCTTTCTTGATATTGATAAAGAAATTACAAAGCCAATGGCAGAAAAACTTTTACAGGATAAATATTGTCTTGTGAAGATTATGGAAGAGGAACAAGAAGTAGTAAAAGTGTTGCAGTTGGGTGTTAGAAATGGAAGAGCCGTTTATAGACTCTTGGATAAAACGGGAGTGTAAAATAAAGTGTGTAAATTAGATAAGCGTACGATATCTAATATGCACACTTGTTTTATTTAATAAAAATGTGATAAATTATAAAACTGAATATGAAAGAGGTGAAGACCATGACA
>NZ_JBSPEZ010000037.1:0-21462 GCF_053848845.1 Amedibacillus sp. YH-ame6 | reverse complement strand
AAGTTGATCTAGAAGTAAAGAATGGAGAAAACATATCTGCGTATAAACTAGTCATAGAAGAAAAGATAAAATTGTTTTGATTGTATTCTTGGAAATGTGATAATATATTCATGTGATATAATCCCTTTCTGAAAATTTGGTTTCGCGATTAAATTTTATAGGGTTATATCACTTTTTCAATTCCATATCCATTTTACACTATCATTTATTTTTGATTTATTGCCAAAAATGTATAAATATGGTATGTTTTTATTAGTATACAGCAAAATATTGTAATATTTAGATTAATATAACTTTTTATAGAAATTTGAGGTGAATTATGGAAAATTGTTGTGCAGATATACCTAGTTATGCTAAATTGATTGAAATAACTTTTTTATCAATAAAGATATTGGGAGGCTCTGGAAAGAATAGTGAAATTAATGAAAAATGTTCTGAATTACTCGGTCTTTCTGATGAAATATTATCAATTGCTCATTTAGACAGTAGCAATTTGACTGAAATTGATTATCGCTTAGCATGGGCAAGGACATTATTGAAAAATTATGGAGCTATAGAAAATAGTGCCAGAAGTGTTTGGTCGATTACTTCAGAGTTCTCAAAAGAAGAAAGAGTTGATGGAGATTTTATAAATAAGAATTGTAAAAAACCAATGTATCAAGAAAATGATTTAGTCAATACAGAAGAAGTGTTTTTACTAAAAAGTGGCATTGAGATTCCAGAGGAGGTACGGCCTTGGAGAAAAAAGCTATACAACGTATTATTGAAAATGGATCCATTTTCCTTTGAAAAACTATCACAGCGGTTACTTAGAGAATGTGGATTTGATGATGTTAAAGTAACAAAGAAAACTGGAGATGGTGGCATAGACGGTACTGGTAAACTTAAAATTAATGGCATTTTTAGTTTTAATATAGCTTTTCAATGTAAAAGATACCAAGGATCAGTAGGCTCATCAGAAATTAGAAATTTTCGTGGTTCATTAACTACAGATATTGAAAAGGGAGTATTCATCACAACTGGTTCATTTTCTAAATATGCTCTAGAAGAAGCATGTAATCCTGGGAAACAACAAATTGATCTCATTGATGGAGAGGATTTTATTTCAAAACTTGCAGAATTTAGTATAGGTGTAAGAGAAATTAAAGATTACGAAATAGATGAAGAATTCTTTTCAAAGTTATAGATAAAATGTGATATTTAGAAAGTAGGGGAATTTATGCCAGTACAGGTGATTGACCTTTTTTGCGGTGTTGGAGGGTTGACTAGAGGATTGTTAAACGAAAGATTGGAAGTAGTAGCAGGATATGATATTGATAGAACGTGTCAATATGCGTATGAGCATAACAATGGCGTGAACTTTCATATACAGAATGTTAGAAATGTAACAGGTGACGATTTAAATCAGCATTATAATGAAAACGCTGTCAAAATTTTAGTTGGCTGTGCGCCCTGCCAGCCCTTCTCTCAAATGAGATCTAAATTGGGCGAGGCAAATTTACAAGATGAAAAATACGAATTGTTATCAGAGTATGGACGGTTAATAGATGAAGTTAGACCATCAATAATCTCAATGGAAAATGTTCCTAGAATCAGAAATACTAATGTTTATAAAGAGTTTTTGAAATTATTAAGAGATATTGGTTATTATATAAGCGAGCATGTGGTTTATTGTCCAGATTACGGCATTTCACAAACAAGAAGGCGGTTTGTACTTCTAGGTTCTTTGATAAGTGAGATCAGCTTGATAGAGCCAACACATATTCGTGGAGAAATATGTGTGAGAGATTGTATTGAAGGGTTGCCCGAACTTAGAGCTGGAGAACGAGATGTTAATGATTTAATGCACAGATCAGCAAATTTGTCCAATTTAAACATTGAAAGAATCCAAAACTCACGGCCTGGAGGGACATGGGCGGATTGGCCAGAAGAGTTAAGGTGTGCTTGTCATAGGAAAAAAAGTGGGGAATCTTATAAATCTGTTTATGGAAGGATGTCATGGGATCAAATCGGGCCAACAATCACAACACAGTTTTATAATTACGGCACAGGGCGCTTTGGTCATCCAGTACAAGATAGAGCGCTTTCACTAAGAGAAGGAGCTTTACTACAGACATTTCCTTTAAATTATGATTTTATAAATCCAGAGATTAGGTTCGTATTTAGTGATATTGCTAGGCATATTGGAAATGCAGTTCCTGTCAGACTGGGAGAAGTTATCGGTTTATCAATTATTGAGCATCTAGAACAAAATAATATTGAATTGTGAGGGAGAAAATATGGGAAGAGATTATAAACTTAAAGTTAGTCCAAGAATGTTAGAACTATTAAGTAAAGATTTGTATACCAATATGTATTTTGTATTGGCAGAGTTAATCGCAAATGCATATGATGCCGATGCAGAAAATGTTTATGTTTTTATAAGCGATGATGAAATAAGAGTTGAAGATGACGGATTAGGTATGTCCTCGGATATTTTAGATAATCACTATCTTCTAATAGGCAGTGAATCTAGGAACAGTGAAGAAAATTCAAGAACTCAAGGAAAGAAACGTTTGAAAATGGGAAGAAAAGGTGTAGGAAAATTGGCGGCTCTATCTATCTCTACAGGGTTTAAATTAATTACTGTGCAGAACTCGATTTCAATAGGTATTTTCATTCCCCATAGAGTTGAACATGATGATGAAGTACTGAGAATTTTAGAACCAAATGAATTTGAATTGAGGAAGATATCACGACATGGAACTGCCGTTATAATGGATAAACCAAAAGTAAGAATTCCCAAATTGCAAACAACTGTTATGAAAAATTTGGCAAAGATTTTCCCTAATGATATAAGTGATTTTAAAATTCATATAATATATAAAGGTGAACACGAAATCCTTGTGCCGGATGAGAAAGAAGTGATATCACGCTTAGCAACTTTTATTTCTATAGGAAATGAAAAAAAATACTTAGAAAATAGTCTTCCAAAAGCAAGTGAAAAACATCTACAAATCAAGCATTTAGACGCAATAGCCAAAAATCTCAAAATGAAAAACAGCAAAAGTAAAGAAGAAAATTTGGAATTGAGAATTTATGGATGGATAGGAACATTCAAAACATCAAGAGGAATGAAAAAAGAAATAAACGAGTTTTCTGACAATTATTTAGCTATATTTGCACATAATAAAATGGGTGTAAGAAATATACTATCTGCAGTAGGTAAAAATAGAGTTTATGAGAGTTACATTGTTGGTAATCTTTATATAGATGCTTTTGAGGCATCAGGATTTCCTGATATGGCTGGAACTAATAGACAAGGTTATAATGAGAATGATCTGAGATGGGAAGTAGCACTTGAGTATATTCGAACGCTTACTGATGAAATAGTTAGGCTTCATGGTGTTTTTGCAAAACTTGAGCAAAAAGAAAAAAATAAATTCAAAGAAGAAAAAAAGGCTTTGGAAGAAGAAAAATTAAAGGATAAATTAAATTTTGCTACTAAAAATATGGCTGATAACCTAACAAAAAAATTCAATCAGCCTCAATCAGATTTTTCTATTAAGCAAGCAGTGGAAACTGAAATATTAGCAATGAATTCTTTACTGGGGTTTAAATCTATCGTAGATGCCAATAAAAAGAAAATCATGATTAGTCAGACATTGAACGATAAACCAATATCAGATATAATTTATAAAATGCTACTTTTTAATAATGTGCCTAAAGAAGATATCATCTATTCAAATGGGCCAGATCCAGAAACAAACTTACCAGAAACGAATATTTACGAGTACCTTCAAAAATTTTTTGTAAATAGTGCTTCAACAGAAATGATTTATGTGTTATTTGTTACAAGTAAAAATGTATTGAATATTGAACCTGATAATCCATCAGCGAGCTGGGGAGAATTGATGGAGATAGGTGCAGCATGGGTAACACAGAAAGATCATTGGATTTTCAATATAAATGATTTCGAATTGCAGCAGCCCTTGAATATAAGGGATAAATGGGTTGCATTGTATACAAAGGAAGATGAGGGAGAAAATATAATTATTTCTTTAACAGAGGCAATGGCTAATAGTTTTTGTAATAAGATTATGGAAACATGCAGATGTTGCGGGTATAGATCCAAAAGTTTTGAACAAAATAAAGAATATTTGATCAACAATTATGTATCCATTTATATGAGAACTATAGCTTAAAACCAGGAAAATTATATGATTTGGAAATATTAATTATTAGATATGCATAGAAAGTCTTTCTAAAAGGTGAATGTTTATTTAAATAAGAGAATGAATTAAAAATAGCTACGAGATATTCATAACATTCTTTTTAATTTGTGAGCCTGTAAAAAATTTTGTGTAAACAATCCTCCAATGGTAGAATGAAGAAAACTACTAGAGGAGGATTTTTATATGAGTAAGAAAGATATTGTAAAATATATAATAGAAGAATATGGAGTAACATCACCAACCGATATTACAAATGCATTGAAGGATCTTTTAGGAGAAACCTTACAAGAAATGATGGATACAGAATTCAATGAGCATATGGGTTATGAAAAGCATGATCAAGCAACAGTCAAGGACAATTATCGTAATGGAAGCAGTTCAAAAAAAGTAAAGACATCACAAGGCGAGATTGAGATTGATGTACCAAGAGATAGAAATGCTACATTTGAACCAGTCGTGATAGAGAAACATCAACGAGACATATCTGATGTAGACAATAAGATTATCAATCTATATGCTAGAGGAATGTCGACAAGAGATATCAGTGATTCTATACGCGATATTTATGGGATAGAAGTCAGTGCGACAATGATAAGTAAAATAACCGATAAAATCATTCCAATCGCACAGGAGTGGCAGAAACGCCCTTTACATACTGTATATCCAATCGTATTCATTGATTGCGTGCATTTCAATGTGAAAAACGAGAGTATGGTTATTAAAAAAGCAGCTTACGTTGTTTTGGGAGTAACAGAAGATGGATTTAAAGAAATATTAGGCATCTACGTTGGCGAAAATGAAAGTGCTAAATTCTGGCTTTCTGTATTAACGGATTTAAAAAATAGAGGTGTGAAAGATATTTTAATCTTGTGTAGCGATGGATTAAGTGGAATTAAACAAGCGATAGAATCATCATTCCCTAATGCAGTCCAGCAAAGATGTGTTGTGCATCTAATACGAAACTCCTGTAAATATTTAAGCTATAAAGACAGAAAAGAGTTTTGTAGAGATTTAAAGGGAGTGTATGGCGCAACAAATGATCAAAGTGCATTGGAGAGTTTAGAGGACTGTAAGAAGAAATGGGGTGATAAATACCCATATGCCTTTAAGCCATGGGAAGATAATTGGAATGAAGTATGTAGCATGTTTAATTATGTTCCTGAGCTAAGGAAGATTATGTATACGACGAATGCCATCGAAAGTTTAAACAGTGCTTTCCGTAAGTTCACTAAGATACGCACGGTGTTTCCAAGTGATGAAAGTTTATTAAAATCACTTTATTTAGCTCAGACAAAAATAACAGAAAAATGGAATATTCCTTATGCAAATTGGGGAGTTATTTACTCAAGTTTGCAAATTATATTTGAAGGTAGAATATAAGTTCATTGACAAGCTTTAGCATTGTGATAAGATAATTAAAAAAGTGAGAGTACCATTACTCGATACTATCACTTCACATTCAACTATTGGATTGATTGAGTTTACACAAAAATATTTACACGCTCCAATTTGTTTTATAACAAGTTTTAAAAACGTAAAATCATGTATGTGGATCATCAATTGACTAGATGTGTATAAATGTCTTTATTATAATGGAAAATAGTTCTATATCTATTTGCATCACAATTCAATGTTAAAAGCTTGTTTAAATATTAAACAAGCTCTCACAAATAACCTTCACATTCTTCCTTTGAGTTTTTATATCCGTTCCAGCAGGTTGATTTACCCATAATATTTTAATTTCTTCCTTACCGAAGTTGATTTCTGCACTACACTTTAAGATACCATTTTTATATGTGAACTGTTGGATATCTTTAATAGGTATACGGAATTTACCAGTAACTCTAGTAACATCTAACGAATTTAAAGTCACGATATTCACATTTTTATTTGTCAATCCTACATAACAATAGATATTAGTGGCACCAATCTTTGGTCGTTTATTTTGTGAGGTTGTATAAGAAAGTAGTTTGGGTGTACTTGTCACAATAGAAGCCCATGTTTGTGCTTTATACTTTTCATTCTCTTGTAACATCTCATTCAATTCTGTGTTCATGCTTTCTTTATTCATAGTGAACGCCATAAATTATCCTCCTATTGTTTGCTTTAGTAGTGCTATGTTTTCGTCAATGGAACATAATCCATTAAATAATCCAGAAGTACCACCAGTAAACATAGTGGCACCTGCAATTGCACAATCTGCAATTGTACCTGTATGAATGTTACCATCAACTTCAATTACTTTATCAAGATGCGCTTCTCTTAGAAGGTCGTGCATCTTTTTTATATGTTGTAGAGCATCTTTATGAAAACTTTGTCCAGCAAATCCTGGTTGTACCGTTAGCTTTAAAATCCATTCTGCATGTGTGGCTATCTGTATAAAATCATCAGGAACTTCACTATCACAACGAAAAGCAAGGACTGGTTTTGCGCCTAGTTTTCTTATTTGTTGGAAGGTGTCTAGAAGATCTACATCAGCTTCATAATGTATCGCGACATAATCTGCGCCATTTGTAATGATGGGTTTTAAATATGAAGTTGGATGAGCACACGCTAAGTGCGCTGTGATTGGTAGACTTGTATACTTGCGAAATACCTTTAACATGATATCTCCAAAGATAAAGCACGAGTTGAAAGTTCCATCCACGACATCATAATGTAAACTGTGAATGGTACTTTGATTGATTTGATGCATTGCTTCTTCTATGTGTCCTAAGTCGATACAAGATAGTGAAGCATTCACATATATCTTGGTTGTATCTAGTTCCATACTTATCCTTTTTGTTTCAACAACGCAAGAATATGGGGTTCATATGGAGTATGTACACAGTTTTTTAATGCGGATTCTAAATAATTCTTACTTGTTTTCTTATTATTTTGATATGCGTATTGTAATCCTAATAGGTATTCAAAGATACCAAGGCGAACACGCTCTGCTTGATTATGCGCAAGGTTAGGTTGTTTCTTTATAGAATCTAAACGACTTTTGATTTCTTGTATATGATCACTTTTTTGTAGAGCTAGAATATCGTACATCATATCCATAACATGTACTTCATTTTCATTCTTCGCATCTTTTCTACAAATCTTTAACATCTTTTCAGCTTTCGTATAATTCTTATTTTCAAGATAGAAATAGAACCCCTGTTTTGCGACAGCTGCTTTTTGTTCTTCTTTCATTTTTAGACGAGTAAACATGGTATCTAATTGTGCCTCAATCTTTTTTGTGTCGGCTTGCATAAAGTATGCATTTAATCTCATGAATTCTCGATTATAAGGTCGAAAGGAGAAGGTACATATAAATCCATCCAATAACGTTTCAAACTGTTCGTACTCTCTTTTTCCTAAATGCGTCGTAAGTTTTTTATACGTTATACGTTTCGCGATTTGTGGAAGAATAATCAAAATAATAATCGCAAGGGATACTATAATCACAGTTAATGTCATATGGTGTTCGCTCCTTTATTTATAAGATATGGGATTTCAGATTTTCTTCACAGACTCTCTTAAAATCATCGTAATCTTCTACTGATAAAATTTCTTGTTTGAATTGATTATTGAATAATAGTGGAGATAGATAATCCCACGCTCTAAATGCTTCTAGGTTGTTTTTCTGGATACATACTAGGAAGATTAGATTCACATGATTTCCTTCGTTATCCCAAACGGCAGGTTTCTTTAAGATGATTTCTCCAATAAAGGAATCATCGGATATTAAATGCATCGGGTGAAGAATCGCTACGCTATTTCCAAAGTAAGTACTACCAAATTCTTCTCGCAGTTCGATTTCTTCTGAAAGGTTACTTACTTGATACAGTTGTGAAGCCGCATCAACTAAACATTTTTGAATTTCTTCTTTTTTCGTAAAGTCCTTCACGAAGAATAATTTTGGATCAAATAACTTCATGATATCTTTTACATTCTTGAAGCCTTCAATTCGAACTTTAATCTTTTCTAGTTCTTTAGAATCAGGGAAGAACGTAAACTTGGTTGCTAAACCAGATTCTGTTGCTCGATTGTCTTCTGTTGAGAAGAATAAGTCGAATTGATCAAGGTCTAAAGTATCCAAATCATTTCCAGTCACAAAGGTAATAGAAACGATATATTTTTGAAACTTATCATATAAGAATTGTTCTAAAAGGAAGTATTCGGAACGTTTTAGATTCGTGATAATACAAATGCGTTTATTTCCTTTTAGTACGGAATATTCATTGATACTTTTGTTAAAGTAAATTGCTAGAAACGCAGTTTCACTCTCTTTGATTTTACATTTATAGCGCTCCGATAATAAATAAGAGAAGAATGTTGCGATATCAAAGGCATAAGGGAAACTTTGTTTGATATAATCCAACATTTCATTTTTTATTTGTACATTGTTACGTGCTCTAGAAATCAAAGGAACACAGTGTAATGCCAAAGAAATACGAAGGTCTACATCGTGTGTGAAATCTGTTGGATAAGACTCACGTATCTTTTCTAAAGCTTCTAAAATAAAGGTATTTAAGTCTTCGGATATATAGTCAGTATTACTAAAATTACTATGGTTGTTGATATACATCGCTAAAAAGTTAATTTCTGTTTGTGGAACACGAATGAAGTATTTGGTTTCAATGCGTTCAAATATATCCGCAGCTATTTGGATTTCCGCATCATATTGTCCATCACTCGTAATATCTTCATCGTTTAAATAGAAGAAGTTCATAATTCGTTTAATGGAAACATTTAACCAAATGATAATGTTTTGAAATTCTACATCAGAAATAGGATATTGACGTTCTAGTAATTCTTTCATTAATGTCTTACGTATAAATTCCACATGGACTGCTTCAGTATCTGCCATAAGCTTACTAGAAATCATCGGAAGAATTGCAAAGCTATTATCCATTAAGCATGTTCTTTTATCTCTTTCTAATCCATCAATCCAGATGTAACCTTTTGTTTGAATCAAACGTAAAGAGAATTTGCTTAATATTTTTTCTAACTCTTTTAAATCACTTGTTAACGTTGATTTTGAAACGAAAATATAATCTGCGCATTTCGTTAAAGAAATGCTTTTTCTTTGACTTAATAAAAAATTTAATAACTTATAAATACGATCATCGCGATAATTGATATTAAACTCATCACTTTGAAGTTTCATTTCACCTAAATACTGGGCAAATCGATCACTGTCTATTACCTTTATACGGGTCCCAAAAGGTACTCTTGAATCAATATCAAAGATATCTGATAAAGATGCAGTGTCGTCTTTAATTGCCTTAATATCATTTTGAATTGTTCGCAAACTTACATTAAATTTATCAGAGAAATAATTTGCTTTATAGTACTCTCCAATTTTCTCGCATAACTCTAAAAATATACTTGATTGTCTCTTTGTGAGCATACTTTTTTACCTATGAAATTCTACCATTAATAAGAATTTCATTTACCCCTTTCTTGTCTTGTAAAAATAAAAATATGAATCTAATTTTAACATAAGTTCGTACAATCTTGATACATATGCACATATATCATATCTTAAATCAATTATGAA
Source organism: Amedibacillus sp. YH-ame6 (assembly GCF_053848845.1). Lineage (NCBI taxonomy): Bacteria > Bacillati > Bacillota > Erysipelotrichia > Erysipelotrichales > Erysipelotrichaceae > Amedibacillus > Amedibacillus sp. YH-ame6. Next base: position 11,715 of record NZ_JBSPEZ010000037.1, on the reverse strand, counting down.
AAAAATTGACTTTTTCGTAATTGATACGCAAGAACATTGGTAGGTTTACTTCATAATGAATGTGCAATTCTTCGAAAATACACAATTGAAATTTTACTATAATGAAAATGGATAACAGATTGCTTGTTTGATAGAAAAACACAATCAATCGAAGGAGGAAATATGAAAGCTTGTGTAATAGAAAAACCAATGGAGTACAGCATTAGAGATCTTCCAATGCCAGAACCAAAGGAAGATGAAGTATTACTACGTATTACAGTTGCAGGGATTTGTACCAATGATATTAGGGATTATAAAGGTTCTAAGTATACGTATCCAAGAGTAGGTGGACATGAGTATGCTGGGATTATTGAGAAGTTGGGAAGTCAAGTAGATCCTAGATTATTCCATGTAGGGCAGAAGGTAGTGAACTATATCATCGATGAGTGTGGTGTGTGCTATAGCTGTAAACATGGAAATGAAAATATCTGTGATAGTGCAGAACAAGGAAAGACGTTCTATAACGAAGGAGGTATTTCTGGATATTTTGGATTTGCACAATATATTGCGGTAAAGGCTCGTCATTTGCATATCTTCCCAGATGATACACCGGATGAATTGGCTGCGTTTGCGGAGCCTCTTGCATGTGTCATCAACAGTATTAACAAAACCAATATTCGTATGGGAGATGAAGTGGTTATCATCGGTGGAGGCGTTATGGGGCTCTTGCATGTATTGTGTGCGAAAAAACGTGGTGCTCATATCATTGTAAGTGAAACCAGTGCTGAACGTCGCGACATTGCCTTGAAGATGGGGGCTGATGAAGTCATCAATCCGATGGATGGTGATGTAGTCGAAAAAGTAAAAGAATTAACTAATGGTAGAGGCGCTCATGTGGTATACAACACAACCGCAATTCCTGCAGTTGCAAGACAAGCAATCGAAATGACAGCGAAGAGTGGATTGGTCAATATGTTTAGTTCCATCCATCCCAATGAACCAATCTTAGTAGATGCAGGTAGACTTCATTCACAAGAAATTAAAGTCACTGGGACGGTGAGTCCAACCGTAGAATCTTTTGCGCAATCCGTGGATTGTATTGCGAAGGGAATTATCGATGTAACACCATTGATTGAAAAAGTATTCGACTATCAGGAAATTAGCGATGCGATGGATGTCGCAATGCGCCCTGAAACATTTAAAGTAATGCTCAGATTTTCAAAATAAATTAAGGAGGAAAAAGGATGAGAATTGTAAATGGATATGATCTGATAGCGTATGCAAAAGAAAGAGGATTGATATTGCCGGCATTTAATACAACAAACCTAGAAATGACAAAGGCGATTATCAAAGGATTAAATGATGTACACCTTCCAGGAATGGTACAAATTTCTTCTAATAACTTACATCTTTCAGATCCACAAGTAATTGCTGACTTGATGCGTGCTTTTTTAAAGGATACAGATACACCGATTGGTCTTCATTTAGATCATGGGAAAAGTTTTGAAGATGTGAAAGCATGTGTAGATGCTGGATTCACCTCTATTATGGTGGATGCATCTGATCAAGATTTCGAAGGAAATATCAAAGAAGTAAGAAGAACGGTGGAATACTGTCATTTGCACAATGTTCCAGTAGAAGCAGAACTTGGTGCCATTATGGGAAAAGAAGATGATGATGTAAGTGAAGCAGATTGTAAAACGGATCCTGCGAAAGTAAAAGAATTTGTGGAACGTTCTGGATGTGATATCCTTGCGGTTTCTATTGGAAATGTTCATGGATTGGATGTGACTCCAAAAGTAGATTTAGAATTGTTGAAAAAGATTGCGGAAGTATCTCCAGTGCCACTTGTACTTCATGGGGGGTCTGGCATTCCATTTGAACAAATTCAAGAAATGCGTAAATACAATATGATTAAAATCAATTATGGATCTGATTTACGTAAAGCATTTATTCAGACATTTGGAGAAGCCTATGAAGTGAATCATATGGAAGCAAACCTTTATGGATTGAGTATGAAAGCAGTTGAAAATGTGAGTAAAACAGCAAGTGATTTAGTACAAATTATCAATGGTCTAAAATAAAAAGACAGAAGGGAGGCATCTTGTGTATTATGTAGGACTTGATATTGGAACTTCCTCTTTAAAGTGTGTTGTGATAGATACGGCTTGCGATATTGTATATGAACATGGATATTCTTATGCCTTTGATGAACCAAGGGAAGGATATCGAGAAATAGATCCAGATGTTTGGTTTCAAGCAGTACTGCATGCGTTACAAGATATCCATGAAAAATTTGATGGTACCAATATTTCTACCATTGGAGTAACTGGTCAAATGCATACGACGGTCTTTCTAGATGCACAAGGGAATTGTGTTCGAAAGGCCATTATGTGGAATGACTTGCGTAGTAGTGATATGGTCGCTCCCTTAAAAGAGAGATTAGCGAAGCGAGAGGATACCAAATATATTGCGAAGATTTTATCTACTGGAAGTCCCGCAATGAATACGCTTTGGGTAAAAGAACAAGAGCCTGAAGTATTTCTTAAAGTTCGTAAAATCATGACTGCCTATGACTATATCGTATATCGTTTAACAGGAGAATATAGTGCGGATTATTGTGATGCGTCTACGAGTTCCATGTACGATATTGTGTCGAAACAATGGTCTGGATATATGTTGGATATCTTGGGGATTGATGATCACTATCTAGGTCCTATTTACGCAAGTTGTGATGTTGTGGGGACTCTTCGTGAAGAACTATGTGAACAGTTGTGTATAAATAAGCGCATCAAAGTCATTGCTGGTACTGGGGATAATCCAGCCAATGCAGTAGCAATGGGTGTATTGGACCAACAGCAACCCGTCTTATCTTTAGGAACTAGCGGAGTTATTATCTTGGCTAAAGAAGATAAGGATTTTGAAGGATTAGGAAAGAATGTAGTATTCAATGCGCAGCATGATCGTTTTGTAAATGTTGTACAGGGAACAGTGCGTTCTGCTGGTGGAACACATAAATGGTGGGTGGAAAATATTGTAGAAAGCAGTGATATGGGAATTGACCAAGATCGATTAAGGAATGCTTGTGGGAAAGAACATCACATCTTATTCTTTCCACATATCACAGGGGATAAAATGATTTATCAGGATATTAATACAAGAGGAGCTTTTATTGGATTAAGTGCCAATAGCAAACGAGAGGATATGTTACAGGCAGTGTTTGAAGGCGTTGGATATGCACTTCGGGAAGTGATGGAAAACATGCATCTGAAAGCGTGGCCTAAGCGTATGCAAATCAATGGTGGAGGTACAAGAAGTGATGTTTGGATGAACATCATGGCAAATATTTTACACTGTGAACTAGAGGAAGTAAGCATGAATGCTTCTCCCGGATATGGTGTAGCACTACTGGCAGGGAAAGTAGATGGGATAGAAAAAAAAGAATCACAAAAGACAACAGGAAAGGTATATGTTCCTTGCGACAATCAAGTGAACATATACGAAAAACAATACCGAAAATATCAGCGTATGTATGGGGCTTTGAAAGAAATCATGGAAGATGAACCATTAAAATAAGCGATAAATAGGGATGATGTGATGAATTTCGTAATCATTATGAACTTGTGTAGAGTCTAGGTTACGTAATCATTACGAAGATTAAAATAAAAACACGCGAACAAAACATTGTAAACTATAACCAGATGATGGAAACGCTTCCAAAGAGGTGCTTCCTCACAGAGGGAATGTAGAAAGGAAGATATTATGAAAGTTATCTTAGTATCTCATGGTTCTTTTTCCAAAGGATTGTTTGAAACTATGGAAATGGTATTGGGTGAACAGCAAGATTTATCATATGTAGGATTATATCCACATCAAGGAGTGGATATCCTCATAGAAAATATTGAAATAGAGTTTAAAAAAGCAGAAGTAGGAGAAGAAATCCTGGTACTTACCGATCTATTCTATGGAAGTCCATTCAATGCAGTTGTACAGCTAATGAATACCTATGATGTATATCACTTAACAGGTATCAATGTTCCACTGTTAATGGAAATTCTATTGATGAGAGGGAATGGAAAAAGTGCTGCAGAAATTTGCGATGAAGCAATGAAACTAGCTGGCAGTACCGTACAGGATGTAAAGAAATACCTAGCAGATTTACTTGATAATGAGGAGGATGAAAAATGCGAAACATCGTTTTAGCACGAGTGGATGATCGTTTGATCCACGGCGAAGTAGTAACCGCTTGGACACCAAGTTTAAGCGCCAATCGAATTGTAATTGTGGATGATCAGGTTGCGGCAGATAATTTCAATCGTCGTGTCTTGATGGCATTAGCACCACAAGGAACAAAAGTTGCGGTACTTTCTGTAGAAGGAGCAACCAAAGCATTATTAAAACCAGATCCAGGAAATGAAAGAGTTATCGTATTAACGAAAACACCAATCGTATTTGAACAATTGGTTGATGGTGGAGTAGAAATTAAAGAAGTATGTCTTGGTGGAATGGGAATTCGTGGAGATCGTAAACCATTTGTGAACAACGTATCCGCAAGTCCTGCGGAAGTAGATTCCATTCGTCGCATGAAAAATGAAAAAGGCGTACATGTGTATTATCAATTAGTACCTGAGCAGAAGGTAGTCGATATTTCAAATTTGTTATAGCGACAGATTCTGTTGAGACATAAAACTTAAAAGAGAGGAGAAAATTTATGTCATTAGTACAAGCGATTCTATTGGGGATCCTGTATTGGATTGGAGAAGCAAACTTACCATTCGTTGGTTTGTGGACGATTCAAAGACCATTGGTTTGTGGGTGGATAGCAGGTATCATTTTAGGAGATCCATTGAAAGGTGCCATGGTTGGTGCAAGTATCAACTTGGTTTATCTTGGATTCATTTCTGCGGGAGGTTCTATGCCAGCCGATATGGCATTAGCGGGAACACTAGGAGCTGCATTTGCGATTACTGGGAAATTGGATGCAGAAACAGCCTTAGCATTATCTGTACCGATTGGATTATTGGGAACATTGATTTGGTATTGTCGTATGACCTTCGACTCCATATTTGTACATATGGGAGATCGATTCGTTGAAAAAGAACAATACAATAAAATTTGGATTTCAAACGTATTATGTCCACAGATTATGGCAGCTATCATTTGTATCATTCCATGTTCATTAGCGGCTTATTTTGGGGCAACGTATATCGAAGGTTTCATTGAAATGTTATCTGGAACACCATTGAAAATATTCCAGATTATTGGTGGATTGATGCCTGCACTAGGAATTGCGATCACTTTACAATACATCTTCAAGGGTGAAAGTCGTGTATTCTTATTCATTGGATTTGTAATTGCAGTATATTCAGGACTTGCCTTATTACCTCTTGGTGTATTAGCGTTATTGTTTGCGATTGTATATGTACAAGTACGTTTTAGAGAGGGTAGTGGTAAAGGTAATATCTCTGTAGAAGCTGAGTTAGAGGAGGATTTCTAATATGGCAGAACAAAAAGCAAAGCACGTCATTCCTAAGAAACATCTGTACCACGCAGCGTTTAACTGGGAGACTTGGGTACAGTGTTGTTATAACTATGAACGTATGATGGGTATGGCTTGTGGACACACATTCGTACCGATTATCAATGATTTATATAAAGATGATCCAGATGGAGCTGCAAAACGTAAAGAAGTAATGCAACGAGAAATGGAATTCTTCAATGTTCATATCGAGTTTGGTTCTTGTATTCTTGGTATGGCAATCGCTTTAGAGGAACAAAGATCATTAGGAGAACCAATTCCAGGTGAATTCATTACATCCTTAAAGACTTCCTTAATGGGACCTTTAGCAGGGATTGGTGATACGATTTATCAGGGTGTATTGATCCCTATCCTATTAGCAATTTGTATCGACATCACACTTACTGGAACTGTTTGGGGTGCTGTTGTATATCTTGTCTTAATGTTAGTTATCAGTTATGTATTTAGTTTCGTGAACTTCTTCTTTGGATACCAACAAGGTTCGGAAGCCATTATGGACTTCCTCGAGAAGGGGCTGCTTGATAAGTTATTGGTAGGTGCTCAAGTCATGGGTTGTATGGTTATGGGTGGACTTATCGCTAACTACGTAAAAGTAGCCTGTGGTTTACAGATTATTACATCTGGTTCTGAATTTAATGTACAGACTCAATTATTTGATGCGGTAATGCCGGGTATCTTACCATTCGGATTTACCATGTTAGTTTACTGGTTAATGAAAAAAAGATGGACATCCATCAGAATCATTCTATTGATTGTAGTGATTGGTATTATCGGTGGATTAACTGGAGTCTTAGCTTAGTATCATAAAACAAAGAGACCAGTAGCTTACGACTGGTCTCTTATTTCTAAAGGTGAGTGAATATAGGAGGAAATCACAATGAAAGCATGTGTATTACAAGGGCCAAAGGATTATCACATCAAAGATATTGATATTCCTGAAGTAAAAGATGATGAAGTACTAGTACGTATATTAACATCGGGGATTTGCGTGAATGATGTAAGAGATTATCAAGGATGTAAATGGTCATATCCACGTATTGGTGGGCATGAATATAGCGCAGTCGTAGAAAAACTTGGAAAAGATGTAGATCCAGAACTGTTTAAAGTAGGAGATAAAGTCATTAACTTTATCATTGATGATTGTGGAGTCTGTCCAGATTGTAAACATCATCATGAAAATATTTGTGCTAACTTTACCAAAGGAACTGCTTACTATAATACAGAAGGTTATTCTGGGTTCTATGGTTTTAGTGAGTATGCGGCAGTAAAAGCACGTCATTTGTATGTGTATTCAAAGGAAACATCAGATGAAGAAGCAGCATTTGCAGAACCACTCGCTTGTGTACTAAATAGCATCAATCGTTCCCATATCAAAATGGGAGATGATGTAGTTGTCATCGGTGGAGGCGTAATGGGGCTTCTTCATGTATTATGTGCAAAGAAACAAGGAGCGCGTGTTATCCTTAGTGAAACAGATGCAAAACGTCGTGAATTTGGTTTAAAATTAGGCGCAGATTATGCGATTGATCCTTTGGAATCTGATCCAGTAGAACAAGTGAAGAAGCTTACTGGAGGACGTGGAGCAAACATTGTGGAAAATACAACAGCCATTCCTGCAGTTGCGGCTCAAGCAATTGAAATGACCGCAAAGAGTGGATTATGTAATATGTTTAGTTCCATTCATCCAAATGAAGCAATCCTAGTGGATGCGGGACGTTTACACTCTCAAGAAATTGTTGTGACTGGAACACAAAATGGAACCATTGAAACATTTGCCCAAGCAATTGATTGTATTTCAAAAGGCATTATTGACGTAAGAGCGTTGATTGAAAAAGTGTACGATTACACAGATGTTGTAGAAGCAATGGAATGTGCAAGTCGTCCAGATACGTATAAAGTTATGTTACATTTTTCTAAATAAGGAGGAAAACAAAGATGTTAGCAAATTTAAATGATGTATATAAAATAGCAAATGAAAAGAAGATTGCGATTGGAGCGTTTAATATCGTAAACTTTGAAAATATCTTAGCTGTCATTGAGAGCGCTGAGAAATTAAATGTACCTGTAATCATGGAGTTTGCACAAACCCATGAAGAAAACAACGTAATGGATTTAGATACCATTGGGCCTGTTATGGTACTGATGGCACAACGTGCAAAAGTACCTGTTGTAGTTCATCTAGATCATGGTGTGCAATTGGAGTATATTGAAAGATCTATCGAAATGGGATTTACCTCCGTTATGTTTGATGGTTCTGCTTTATCTTATGAAGAAAACGTACGACAGACAAAAATTGCTGTAGATATGGCACATGCACATGGTGTCACAATCGAGGCAGAGATTGGTAAAATGGCAGGTCTTACGCTAAACAACGAAGGTGTTACAGAAAATCGTGCAAGCGATCGTAAGAATTACACAGATCCTTTCGAAGCTAAAGATTTTGTAGAAAAAACAGGTGTAGATTGTTTGGCATGTTCTTTTGGTACTGTACATGGAGAATACTTCGCAGAACCAAACATTGATTTTGAACTTGTGAAAGAATTGCATGAGGCAACAGGTCTTCCTATCGTAATGCATGGAGGTAGTGGTGTTTCTCATGAAGACTATAAGAAAGTAATCGCAAACGGGGTACGTAAAATCAATTATTTCACGTATATGGACAAAGCAGGGGGAGAAGGAGTAAGTGCAGCTGCACCATTCAAATTCTTCCATGATGCGGCAAAAGCTGGTCAAGATGCAATGCAGAAAGATATCGAAGCTGCAATGCGTTGCTTTGCGAATATGGATTAGGTAACGCCTATGAAAATGAAGGTAGACAGTTTTGAAATCAATGATTATCTAGGACATACATTTGATTGTGATTGTCATAGAGAACATACGACAAAACTTGAAAAAGTGGTTATATGTGAGGATGTTGAAAAAGATGTTCTTACGTATTTAAATCAACATAAATATCAATGCATTTATATAGTAGAAGATGAAAATACATACGTTGCCTATGGAAAGTTACTAGAAGAATATCTTACAAAGAGTGGAATTGTATGTGATCATGTTGTATTAGAAAAAGATGTTGTTCCTGATGAAATGGCAGTGTTTAAAATACTATCAGGTATGCAGAAGAAATATGATTTTATAGTCGGTGTTGGTGCAGGAACCTTAAATGATTTATGTAAGTTTGTATCCTATAAACTAGTGTTAGATTATGCAATTGTTGCGACTGCGCCAAGTATGGATGGATATGCATCCATTGGATCGGCACTTATCATTGATGATTTAAAAACAACGTTTGATTGTCATGTGCCAACGGCAATCTTTGGAGATTTGGATGTATTAGCAAATGCACCTTTGGATATGATCAAAGCAGGATTGGGTGATATTGTAGGAAAATACAATTGCTTAATCGATTGGAAAGTAGCAAATATTATCAATGATGAATATGTATGTCAAACAATTATTGATATGGTGTACAAATCTATTCAAGAAGTTGTGGATAACGCGGATGGTGTATTAAAACGAGATAAAAAAGCGGTAAAAGCAATCAGTGAAGCACTTATTGAAACCGGTATGGCAATGGGCTTTGTAGGAAATTCTCGTCCAGCTTCTGGCAGTGAACATCATGTATCACACTATTGGGAAATGAAGTTTCTATTCGCTCATAAACCTCCAGTATTTCATGGCGCTAAAGTAGGTTTAGCTACACCTGGTATTCTTGCGTTATGGAAAAAATTAGTCCAGGAAGATCTTGATTTTGAAGCATGTAAAAAACGTATACAAGCATTTGATTATACACGTTGGGAAGAGAAGGTTACCTCTTGTTTTGAAGGCGCAAGTGAGGGTGTCCTTGCGTTAGAGAAAAAAGCAGGAAAAAACAACATCGAAGAGGCATGCAAACGTTTGGATGTTATCGCATCTCGTTGGAAGGACATTCAAACACTTATCGAACAAGAACTTCCACAACCAGAAAAAGTAGTAGAAATCTTGAAGTCTGTAGAAGCCCCTTATCGTCCTGATCAAGTAGGTATTGATAAGAAAATGGTAAAAGATAGCCTATTATTGGCGAAAGAAGTACGTGTACGTTATGGATTACTACAGTTATTGTGGGATTTAGGACTATTGGAAGAGTATAGTGATTACTTTGTAGATTACTATGAAAGCATATAGGAATTAGGGATATGATGATAGAAAAAGATAAGATTAGAGAAAGAATGAAATCTATAAAAGTATTCGTACTTGATATGGATGGAACGATATATTTAGGGAAAGATTTATTTCCATATACCCATCGCTTCTTAAATACGGTAATGGAAACAAAGAGGAACTATTATTTCTTTACCAATAATTCCTCTCGTGATATAGATGCCTATATAACAAAGTTAGATCATATGGGTATACATATCGAACGTAATCAAATGATGGTATCCACACATGTGATACTTCGTTGGTTAGAAAAACATCATAAAGGAAAACGCGTGTATGTCGTTGGGACACCTGCATTGCGTAAGGAATTTGAAGCACATGGTTGGGTGTTAGATGAGGAACAACCACAGATTGTTATTTTAGGTTTTGATACAACACTAACCTATGAGAAACTTTCAAAAGCCTGTACTTTTATACGTGAAGGTGCCCTGTATTATGGCATCAATCCAGATTTGAACTGCCCTATGGAACACAACACATTTATTCCTGATTGCGGAAGTATGGCAAAACTGATTGAGGCTAGTACTGGAAAGTATCCGGAATTCTTCGGGAAACCAAGTCCAAAAACATTGGAATATATCATCGAAGAAACCGGATATGAGCCAGAACAAATCGCAATCATCGGCGATCGACTTTACACGGATATTGCGGTTGCGAACGGCAGTGAAGTGACTAGTATTCTAGTATTAAGTGGTGAAACACAAGAAGATGACATTAAAAAAAGTGAAATAAAACCCGATATAATAATTCAAGATATCGGTGAATTAGCGGATTTGATTTAGGTAATAAAAAAGAGGTTGAAACTATAGGGATTTCTATAGATATTTCCTCTTTTTTATGTTGGAAATAATTACTTTAGGTGGTACAATCATATTAAATAGCAATCTAATGAGGATGGGGAATAGGATGGCAAATATTTATATAGATGAATCAGGATCAATGTGTATAAATCCGATTAATAAAAAGAACAATTATTTCTTTATTGCTTTGGTAAAAGTTAATAAATCAGAGATAGCAAAAAAAAGGTTTAAAAGATTCATTTCAAAAAATATCGAGGAGTTAAAGAAAATCGATGTTGAAAATAAAATGTTCATAAATGGGAAATTCAAAGAACTAAAAGGTAGTGCATTGACTTTTGAATTGAAAGAAAAATTTGTACGATATATGTGTTCTAGTAATTGCATAGAAGTCTATTTGATAAAAGTAGATAACAACGCTGCGACAGAGAATTTTTTTGATAACACAGCGAGAGCATTTAATTTTTTATTGAAATTGGGATTACAAAAGTATGCAACTGAAAAACTGATATGTGAAAATGAAATCAATTTACATTTAGATAATAGAAATGTTAGAACAAATACAATTTATTTGCTAGAAGAATATTTAAATACAGAGCTAGCAACAGGCGCAGGTTTATATAAACGTATTACAGCCACGTATTATCAATCGGAAAATTGTCGTTTTGTGCAAATTGCAGATGTATTTGCTAATATCCATTTTTCATCGCAGTTTAATAAAAACTACAATAGAATCTTGAAAAACTTAGTGAGGAAGGTTATATAAAAGATAGCTATACCTTTCCTAAAAAATCAGCAGATGCTTTAAAAAGCTAGATAATATACAACTAGTGGTGTAAATCATCATAGTTGACAGATTTACTGGCATACTATATAATACAGGTATCAAAGGTAAGTCTAAGTAAAGCGCCATTTTCTAGGTAAATGTTATGTGTTAACATCGCAACTTAGCGTTTGATGCCTTTAAATTAAAAAGTTACTCCTAGAGAGTAGCTTTTTTGTATCAAAGCGTGAAAGGTTTGTAATAAAAGTAGTATAAAAAATGCACATAATCGTAAGCGTCTAATACAGCCCATCTAAAAAATAAAAGAGCCATCGTCTATACTATGCAGGTAGCAGAGGAGATGGCTTTCATCATTTGATTTTTAATCGTTGTGGAATTGTTGGCGAATAGGGTAGTAAAGCTTTTATATCAATTGTCTC
>NZ_JBSPEZ010000036.1:0-23172 GCF_053848845.1 Amedibacillus sp. YH-ame6 | reverse complement strand
TCTTTATTTTCTTCCATTGTTTCCATATCCGGCACCTTATCTTACTTCGCATCCATTCATCTATTTGCTTTAGTAGTTTCCTCATATCTGCTATCTTAAAATAATTTACCCATCCCTTAATATATCTTCTAAGCCTTATTGGACATTCCTCATTTGAGACATTTCCTTTCGATTTATTTAATAAATATCGGATTTTGTTCTTCATCTTCTTTAGCGATTTTGGATGTATCCTTACCTTAGCTCCTTTATTGAAATAAAATCCAAAGCCTAGAAATTTAACTTTCGTCGCATGTGCCACAACCGTTTTCTCCTTATTAACTTTCAATTTCAATTTTCCTTCAATAAAGTTTGTTATAGATTTCTTTACTCTTTCTGCACCTCTTGTTGTACGACAAAATATCATCACATCATCCGAAAAACGAACGTGGTGATGACCTCTTTTCTCTAACTCTCTATCAAGTTCATTAAGCATGATATTTGACAAGATTGGACTAAGATTTCCACCAGCCAGTACGCCAATGGTCGTCTCCTCCTTTTTGTCCTTTATCATAACTCCTGCATTCAAGTAACGATGAATTAGTGAGATAACTCTTCCGTCATGAATTGTCTTTGACAACAGCGTGATAAGTATATCATGGTTCACTGTTTCAAAATACTTTTCTAAGTCTATATCCACCACATATTTGTAGCTCCCATCTAAATGTTCCTTACATTTATTTATGGCATCATGTGCACTTCTTTTTGGACGAAAGCCATAGCTATTCTCTGAAAACAATGGTTCATAGATTGGTGTTAATACCTGAGCTATTGCTTGTTGTATTACTCTATCTACTGCCGTTGGTATTCCTAATTTCCTTTTACTTCCATTGTCCTTAGGTATTTCTACTCTTCGAACAGGACTTGGACGATATTTACCATCCATGAGCATTTGTTTTAACTGGTCCCAATTTATATTTAGAAAGTCTCGAAGTTCATCGACATGCATTCCATCTACTCCTTGCGCTCCTTTGTTGTTGATTACTCTATTCATCGCAATTCGAAAATTGTTCTTGTCTAGAGTTTTCTCTCACATCTGCTCTTTTACTACAAACTTGTTGGTGTTGTTTGAAGAAGATTCCAATGATGAATTGTACACTTGTGACTTACCTTCACATTCCGTGCTATTCTCCATCACTAAGTCTTCAAATTGAAGTTGGCTGTATTTCATTCATCATCACTCCCTTTCATCTCATCCACCTCATACTGTTCAGTCCTTCATTACACACATTTATGTAACTACTACGACTTCGGCTGACTTCTTGTGATAAACCTTTTTCGACCACGGTTCAAATTTCATTTTCCCATGTCCACAAGACCTCCCACACTAAGACATATCTCTTTCATTCCATTACCCACATTCTTTACAGTTTCGCCTTCTGTGTAGTTTTAGGACTTCGATTTGTTTAGCAACCTCGTCCAGACTCACTGCCTCAAAATGTTCGTGTTCCTTGGGTCGAAACTTTTCCTGGGGCTTCCTCCGCTATCTTCCTCACGGCTAGACCCTTGCCTTTGGCTAGTGGTTGGCAACTACATACTCCCACAGTGGACTTTCACCACCTAGATATATGCCATGCATGGCACACTAAAAAAAAATTCTCATCCTAGAGAATGAAAATCTTTTACTTTATATATTTGTTGATAAAGTTGTTGTAAATGCAGTTACAATGTCATCTAATTCTCCACTTTCTACCTTTCTTCTAAGAATCGCAATAATAACAGCATCATATTTATCGAGGTTTTGTTCTAAATATTCCACCACTTCAATTGCTTTCCTAGGTTCATTATATGTCCGCTTACATGTCATTGCATCAAATACATCCGCAATTGCAATAATCCTTGCGTCCATACAAATATGTTCTGCACGAATTCCATACGGATATCCACTTCCATCCAATCTCTCATGATGTTGTAAAGCAGCTTGAGCAACACGTTCACCTAATTTATCCTTTAAAAAGGTATAAGAATCTAATGGATGAAGTTTAATGATATCATATTCTTCATCCGTTAATTTATCTGGTTTTCGAAGAATTGAAATAGGTACATTTATTTTCCCTATATCATGCATACTTGCAGCTACCCCCAGCGAAACTACATTATACGTAGATTCATAAGCCAATGCCAATCGGATAGAATATAGAGATACACGTTTACTATGTCCTTTGGTATAGGTATCTTTTTCTTCAACAGTCACTAGCATTTTATTCAATAATTCATCTTCTTCAGGAGATTGATTCACCTCATTGCTAATTGCAATGATTTTCGCAAACCCATTTGCTTCTATAACATAACTTTGTGATATATCTGTTAACATAACAGAATCATGTGCTTCAAGTTCATAGTGCTCATTTACGGAATATAATTTTACATGCCCTTCTAAAACAAGAATAATCGATGTTACTTGATAATCGTCAGGAACAATATTCAAACATTCTTTATTAAACAGCGTATAAAACACTACTTGCATTTTGTCATCTTTTAAACATTCAACACTTACTGCATCAGTTGTATTATAAAGATTTTGATCATGCCATACTTTTAAACCCACGGTATGCACCACCTTTTTTTATATTATACCATAATTTTTACATTGTAAACTATGTTAATAGTTTTTATGGGTGACTATATCTGAAATCAGGCAATAAAAGGTGTGCTTTATGCATCACCTTTTGATTGTATTAATTTATTTTTTATCCTTGATTGCCGCTTGTGCTGCTGCAAGTCTTGCGATTGGCACTCGAAATGGACTACAAGAAACATATGATAAACCCATACGATGACAGAATTCAATAGAACTTGGATCTCCACCATGTTCACCACAAATTCCTAATTTAATATCAGGGTTTGTAGATCGACCACCTTCAACAGCCATTTTTATAAGTTTTCCAACACCTTTTTGGTCTACTCTAGCAAATGGGTCTTGTTCAAAGATTTTCTTTTCATAATAGTCATTTAAGAAACCTCCAGCATCATCTCTAGAGAACCCAAATGTAAGTTGAGTTAAATCATTTGTACCAAAACTAAAGAACTCTGCTTCTTCTGCTATTTCATCTGCCAACAATGCTGCACGAGGAATTTCAATCATTGTACCTACATGGTATGTCAATGTAGCATTTTCTCTTTTTAAAACAGCTTCTGCAGTACGAACTACAACATCTTTCACAAATTTCAACTCTGCTTTATCTCCAACTAATGGAATCATGATTTCTGGTTCAATGTTCCAACTAGGATGTTGTTTGTTTACATTAATTGCAGCTTCAATAACTGCAGTGGTTTGCATTTCTGCAATTTCAGGATAAGAAATTGCTAAACGACATCCACGATGTCCCATCATTGGATTGAACTCATGAAGACTCATAATAACACTACGTAATTCATCTAAATCAATTTGCATATCTTTTGCCAACTGTGCAATATCATAAGAACTGGTTGGAAGGAATTCATGTAGAGGTGGATCTAAGTAACGAATCGTTACTGGTAGACCATGCATTGCCTCATAGATACCTTCAAAGTCCCCACGTTGCATTGGCAATAATTTCGCAAGTGCTTTACGACGTTGTCCTTCTGTTTTTGATACGATCATCTCACGAACTGCCTTTATACGTTCACCTTCAAAAAACATATGCTCCGTACGTACTAATCCAATACCCTCAGCTCCAAAGGAAACCGCTTGTGCAGCATCTTTTGGTGTATCTGCATTGGTTCTAACTTTCAATGTACGAACTTCATCTGCCCAAGCCATGAAACGTTCAAAGTCACCAGAAATTTCTGCAGGAACAGTTTTAATTTCACGTCCATAAATATTACCAGTAGAACCATCTAAAGAGATGAAATCACCTTTATGATAACGAACTCCACCTACTTCAAAATATGCTCCAGCATCATTAATTTTAATATCACCACAACCAGATACACAACAAGCACCCATACCACGAGCAACGACTGCAGCATGACTTGTCATACCACCACGCACGGTAAGGATTCCTTCTGAAACATGCATACCTTCAATATCTTCAGGAGATGTTTCCAAACGAACAAGGATTACTTTGTGTCCTAAGGATGTTTCTTTAATTGCTTCTTCAGCAGTAAACACGATTTGTCCACAAGCTGCCCCAGGAGATGCAGGTAATGCAGAAGCAATTGGTTTCGCACTCTTTAAATCCGCATCTTCAAAACGTGGATGTAATAAAGAATCTAACTGTTTTGGTTCTACCATCATCAAGGCTTCTTCTTTTGTAATCATGCCTTCATCAAACATATCACAAGCAATTTTTAATGCAGATGCTGCAGTACGTTTCCCATTACGTGTTTGCAACATGAATAAGTTTCCTTTTTCAATTGTAAATTCCATATCCTGCATATTTTTGTAATGTTTTTCAAGTGCAGTACAAATTTCTGTAAATCTTTGATATGCATCAGGTGCAATCTCTTTTAATTTATCAATTGTGTTTGGTGTACGAATACCCGCAACAACGTCTTCACCTTGTGCATTCATTAAGAACTCACCATATAGTTTATTTTCACCAGTACTTGGATTTCTTGTGAATGCAACACCTGTACCACAATCATCACCCATATTTCCAAATACCATCATTTGTACATTAACAGCGGTTCCCCAACTACCTGGAATATCATTCATCTTACGATAGAAAATCGCTCTTTGATTATTCCATGAACGGAACACTGCCTCAATGGAACGATACAATTGTTCTTTAGGATCACTTGGAAATTCTTCACCTAAAGAATCACGATAGAACTTTTTGAAAAGTTTTACCATTTCTTTCATATCATCCGCATCTAAATCCGTATCTTGTTCAACGTGTTTTTTCTCTTTCATCTCATCGATGATTTCTTCAAATTTGGCCTTACTTAATCCCATAACTACATCCGCAAACATTTGAATAAAACGGCGATAAGAATCGTATGCAAAACGTGGATTCCCCATCAGTTTTGCTACTCCTTCTACAACTTCATCATTCATACCAAGATTTAAGATAGTATCCATCATACCTGGCATAGATGCACGTGCACCTGAACGAACAGAAACTAACAATGGATTTTTAGGATCTCCAAATTGCTTTTCAGATAGTTCCTCAAGTTTCATCAAGTACTCAAATACTTCTTTGCGAATATCTTCATTGATTTTCTCACCATCCACATAATACTGGTTACAAGCTTCTGTGGTGACTGTAAAACCATAAGGTACTGGCATCCCTAAGTTCATCATTTCTGCCAGGTTTGCACCTTTTCCACCAAGAAGATCTTTCATTGCTCCTTTTCCTTCAGAGAAAAGGTAAACATACTTCTTTGACATGAAACATTCCTCCTCTATGTAATCGTTTACATTTCTAATGTTTATATTATAGCAAACTTCTTATTCAATTCCTAGTATTTATCCAATGAAAATGTTTTCATTTTTACGATTATGGTACAAAAAAAGACTATTACAGCCTTTTTTATGATGATTTCAATTATAAATCCTTAGTCATTCTTACATGACAGTATGCCGTATAAATTTGCACAAATATATACACAATGGCAAATGCAATAAATATTTCAAACGGTACATCCATAATTCCAAATACCAACAACAATACTCCAAAAACATATGTCATCATTTGATAACCTTTTGCCATTGCTTGATTTTTTATCATGATATTACGTTCATCCTTTGTTTCTATTTCCATATTCTTCGCAATATCTGGATTCTTTTTGTAAATGTATGCTTGATAAATAGAGCCTACACTATGTCCCAATGTTCCACATCCTATCCCTACTAAAAAATATGGCACTGTTTTCATAAGACCTATTGGTTCCACTACATTGATCATATATAGTCCAGTAAGGGCTGCAATACTTCCGATGAAAACTAGTATCCAATGTTTATATTTTTTCATGCTTTTTCCTCCTCGTAAATGAATATATCTTCGATACTCATATCAAAATATCTTGCAATCTTAAATGCCAATTGTATAGAAGGATTATATCTTCCATTTTCCAAAGAACCAATGGTTTGTCTTGATACTTCTAAAGCAAAAGCTAATTCTTCTTGTCGTATGCCCTTTGATTTACGTATTTCTTCTAATCTATTCTTCAAATTATCGCCTCGCTTATGGAAAGTACGCTTTCCATACTTCTAGTATACTGCGGATTTACTAAGATGTAAACTACACTTTCCATAAAAGTGTACTTTACAAAAAAAGAAGATGTCGACCGACATCTTCTTAACGTATTAGTTTTTTCCCAATAAACGGAACATGTTTTTCTTGTATACTTCAACACCAGGTTGGTTGAATGGATTGATATCCAACATATAACAAGTAATTGCACATGCTTTGAAGAAGAAATAGCACATATAACCGAAGCTTTCTGCACTCATATCTTCCATTGTGATGATTAAGTTAGGCACATGTCCTGTTTCTTCATGCGCTTCTAGTGTTCCTTGGCAAGCCATTTTGTTTACCCAGTCAACAGATTTTCCACTCAAGTAATTCATACCATCAATATCTGCAGCATCACTTGGGAATGTTAAATCAAGGGTTGGTTTGTCAACTAACAATAATGTTTCATATAAGATTTTTTTACCATCTTGAACAAATTGTCCAAGGGAATGCAAATCTGTAGAGAAGTTAGCGCTTGTTGGAAGATTTCCTTTTTCTTCCTTCCCTTCGCTTTCACCGAATAGTTGTTTCCACCATTCCGCAACCATAGCCATTTGTGGTTCATAGCTAATCAACATTTCTACATCTTTATTTTGATTTTCCATAATTCTGCGAGCAACTGCATATGCATATGCAGCATTCTTATCAACATCTGGATTACTTAATTCTTCTTTGGCTTTTGCTAAACCTTTCATGATGTCATCTACATCGATTCCAGCAACTGCGATTGGAAATAATCCTACAGGAGTAATAACAGAGAAACGTCCTCCGATATCATCAGGAATTACAAATGTTTCGTATCCTTCATTATCTGCGATTGTCTTTAAGGTACCTCTTGCTTTATCCGTAGTCGCAACAATACGTTTGCTTGCTTCTTCTTTTCCGTATTTTTCTTCCATGAATTGTTTTAATAAACGGAATGCTAATGCAGTTTCTGTTGTTGTTCCGGATTTAGAAATTACATTGACTGCAACTTCTTTGTCTTTAATGTATTCCATTACTTGTGCAATGTAAGTGGAAGAGAATGTATTTCCCATAAAAATGATTTCTGGTTTTTTATTTGCATATAAACCATTGATCATTTCAATGGCAGCTCTTGCTCCCAAATATGATCCACCGATTCCACAAACGATCAATACATCGCTTTTTGAACGGATATCTGCTGCTACCGTTTTTAAACGAGCGTATTCTTCTTTATCATAAGTTTCAGGCCAGTCTACCCAACCGACATAGTCGTTCCCTTTACCAGTCTTGTTCACGAGCATGTCATGACATTTTGTCACTTCATCTTGATAAGCTTTGATGTCTTCTTGTAAAAATGCGTGTGTAACGTCTAATTTCATCATAACCTTTTTTTCTCCTTTATCTTATGGCAAGCTGAATCCATTCTTCTAAATGTGCATCCAAAGTAGAAAATCCTTTTTCCATTGGAGGCAGTTCCTGGATCAATCTGCGTTTACGCATGGAACGGGCTTTATTTGCTTCTATGGCTTTTAACGATAACTTTAAATGCACACCATCTTCATCCATATCAATGATTTTTACTTTAACACGCTCATTGACCTTGACATAGGTATGTACATCTTTTACGAAACGTTCACTGATCTCTGAAATGTGAATTAAACCGTTATGTTTATTATCTAGATAAACAAACGCGCCATAAGGCTTAATACCAGTTATGACACCTTCCACGACTTCTCCAACCATATAATGCATAAATCCACCTCATCTCATGGGATTATTATAACATATCTTTTTTCATTTTGTGGTATAATAATATCTACAGAAAGAGATTTTCTCAATCTGCCTATGAGGTGATACATATATGGATTCTTTTTACCCCCTTGCTGTAGCTCTAATAGCAAATCTATTAGCACAAATATTAAAACCATTTTTCTTATATATACGTACGAAGAAATTTGATGTTCATCAATGTATCGCATGCGGAGGATTTCCTAGTTCACATAGTTCCACGGTCAGTGGTTTAACACTAGCCATTGGATTAAGTGAAGGATTTGATTCTACCCTGTTTGCGATTACGTGCGTATTTAGTTTTATTGTGATTTATGATGCGGCAAATGTTCGCTATTATGCGGGGAGAAATATCCAGCTAACAAAGCAACTGATCATGGACCTTGAAAAGCTAAAAGGATTGAAGTTTTCGGATCCTATTTATCATGAAAGAATTAAAAGTGTGTTAGGACATAAATACATTGAAGTATTAGGTGGTCTTGTACTAGGTACACTGGTTGCTCTTGTTTTGTTTGAAGTATCCCATCTGTTCTAAGAAAGAAGGGTAAGAAATGGAAACAAAGAATGAAGAAATACAGCGTGTGATTAATAAAATCAGACCTTATATACAGCGTGATGGTGGAGATATTGAATTCGTATCTTTCGTAGATGGAATTGTAAATGTTCGCTTATTGGGCGCTTGTGTTGGATGTATGTCCGTAGATGATACCATTCAAGGTGGCGTAGAAGCTATCTTATTGGATGAAGTTGAAGGCGTTGTAAAAGTTCAGTTAATAGAATAGAAAATCCGTTATCTATATAGATAACGGACTTTTTTATAGCATGTTCATTTCTTTTAGGCGTTGTTCCATAAAACTACGAAATGCGAATTCATCACTTTCTTGCAATCCTACATAGTACACTTTATCAATGTCCTCATGTTGAAATAAGAATAGCTCACTAGGGTCTAAAATACCCTCTGGATAATAACATGCTGCATAATCATATACTTTTGCAGTATTTTTATCTTCTTGAATCCTTCCACAGATCATAATTTTTTTGGTGCCACCTAATAAGGTTACCACACTGCCAATGGGCATCACTTCTTTGATTGTTTTTTCGTTCATTTGTTTTCTTTTGCTCCTTGTCTCACGTTAATAATCAACATGTACTTTAAACCCCAAACCTGCTACCATAGAAACTTTCCCACCAAACTCAAACTCTCCTTTTTTACTGGAAAACTCTGCGCCTGCACCCGCAGCTCCTAGTTCACCTGTTCCTTTTAGTGTTATCTTTACACCGAATATAGAAAAGACTGCTTTTACTTCGCCTTTTACAGCGGCGGCGCCTACATTTGCTTTTAAAGTAAACTCATCTTTTTTAATCACTGCCTTTGCTTCTGCACTGGCAGTACCAACCTTTACGTTTGCTTCCCCTTGTACATTGAGATAATCATTCCCAATATTTAAATAGGCACCTGCTTGTGCTAAGGTAGCACTTGCATTTGCTTCTAATTGTAAACTAGGATCTAGTTTCCCATTTTGAAAGAGGAGTGCTTTCGCATCCGCGGAAACACTCACATCTCCCACACGAAGATCCACCCCTGTTTTTAAATACTTCATTTCTTTATCTGCACGAAATCGCCAAACATCAAAACCAGCAAATGCACCAATACACACTCCATTCTTCACATATCCAACAAGATTACCACCTTTATTCAATGTTGAATGAACACGATGGTTGAACTTCATAACTTCAGTTTTATACGAGAAATCACTTGATTTCTGATGTTGGGTATTTTGAGAACTTTCGTAAGCTTTAGACTTTTCAAAGGAGGATATGGCATCTGCAGTTTTTTGAATATTGTTCTCACTTTGTTGAATAGAGGAAAGAGCGCTTTGAAAATACTGCACACTATGTATTATTTTTTCATGCAGTTGGTATTCACTGGTTTTTAGTTCTTGTAGATAAATACTAGAAGCTAGGGGTGTTTGTTGAAGGCTTAATTGATATTGCAAAGATTGTAACTCTTTGGAAATTGATAGACACTTAGAAAACTCTGTTTGCAGTACGAAAAGCTTCTCAGTATCTACACGCATCATAACGAGATTACGTTATTGTCCGCATATTCTTTTACACCAAGTTTTCTGGTTTTGTATATTTCCTAACATGGTTTGAAAATGTTGTTGCATGTAAAGGAGTTCGCTTCCCTGACAAGTGGAAGGCAATAGGTTCATGTTTTTTGTAACGAGTGTTTCCATGGCACTTAATTGGTTCACATATTGATTCATCAAACGCCATGTTTCATTGGAAAGATTGTGCATGACTGTTTAATTGATCCTCAATGGATTGGTATGTTTGAACGGTTTGATCAAGGAATTTCGCATAGTTTTCAACAATTTCACGATAGTGATCAAAGATTGGAATCATCCCTTGAAACTTTGTACGTATGGTTTGTGCAGCGGGACTTTGCCATTCATTGGTTATTTGATTCATGCATTGATGGATGTCTTTTAAACAGTTTGATAGTTGTTGATTTTCTTGTCGAATTTGCATGGAGGTATGACTTACTTCTGCTAGTGTAATTAATAAGGAATCCATAACTACCTCCTAATTCACTAAGCGACGTGCTTGCGCCGTTCGCTCATTTTGCGTTTCACGATAAATCTTAGCACTTGTTTTTAAGAAACTAGAGTACTCTTTCATCAATGTTGCCATTTGTATGAAGTCTGATTGAAATCCTTGTATTTGTGTAATAAATGCTTGATTGTCTTTTCCTTGCCAACCAGCACTCATGGTTTCAACTGCTTGAAATAATCGCGCATAGCTTTTTTCATATGCAACGCCTTGTTGTTCAATGCGCAATGCCCCACTTTCTAACTTTGTGGGATCTACCTGAATTTTAATGCTCATGGTATCTCTCCTTTACCAGACTATGATTTCATCACCTGTTCTTATATCGATGTCTTTGAGAACCTGATCATCTAGTAAATTGATTTGTAGTCTACTCGAATAAAAGACACTCTCCTTGCTGAAGATAAAAGCTCCTTGGCTGCACTCTTGCAACATCAAGAATAATTTGTCTTTGATTTGAGAAATACGAAATGATGTAGGTAACACAACATCCAATGATAGCTGTGCCGCAGGTATATATACCTCCACCAATATCTTTTCATCCATGTTATGTCACCTCCCATAATTGTAGTTTGATACATGTATCTTCCTCCATAAGATAAGCTTGATTAGCTTTTAGTTCTTGCGATGCGATATTTTGACATTTAAACATATACGCATAATCTTTGAATCCTTTTCCCATCCAAAGAAGAAAAGCATCGTATAAGGAATCTTGAAACCAATCATATTGTAAATAATAGGAATGTTCCTTCATCGTATATAGAAAGATATGTTTATGATGATCTTCCATGAGTTTCTCGCGTAGGTATTCTTGAAGTTTAAAATCTGTAAATTGATAAGGTCTCTTCCAAATAAAGATATGCTCTTTTTCATCTTCTAACTTCA
The DNA here is from genome assembly GCF_053848845.1 of Amedibacillus sp. YH-ame6. Taxonomy (NCBI): domain Bacteria; kingdom Bacillati; phylum Bacillota; class Erysipelotrichia; order Erysipelotrichales; family Erysipelotrichaceae; genus Amedibacillus; species Amedibacillus sp. YH-ame6. Next base: position 11,725 of record NZ_JBSPEZ010000036.1, on the reverse strand, counting down.
TCATAAGTTCTTCATCATTATCTATCGTTTCATCATGAACAACATAAACATCCTTACGATATAAAGCTAATTGTTGAAACGTTACATATAGAAAAGATGAAAGAAAACGAAAAGCACAAATTACATAATGTATATGATGAGAAAATGTACAAAATACATCTTCTTTACTATCCACCTGTTTTCCTAAATATAACCCTTTTGAAATATCTTCAATAGGATACCTTACTTGTTTTGGTAATACAGGAATTTGATAAAGATTTCCTTTCTCATAAGGCAACTGTTCTATATCTTCTTGCGTACATTGTAGTACTTGAAAGTTAAGAATCCTTTGTTGGTACTGTAGAAGTCCACTCCCTTTGTTTGTTGGATAAAAAGGACAACCTCCACTAAATATCATACGATAATCGTTTTGTTCATGTAGGGAAAATGCAATCGCAGAAGAAATGTATTGTTGAATACGATAAGATACAGTACTTGGATTGCTTGCGCTAATATATATACGAAAATGAAGTTTTGCATGTTCTCTTAAAAGATAAAGCAAATCTTTTTCATATTCTTCATATAGTTCATGAAACGCCTCATAATTATGTACAACGAGAATCTTTTCTTCTATCTTATCTTCTTGCTTTTTTGTTTTCATTTGATAAAAGAAGCTCTCCACTTTTTCTCGTTGTGTTTCAATCACAACATCACAAATACAAGCTCGATGTTGGAAACATAACAAGTGATGTTGATCAAAATCGAAGATATACATATGTACGTGTTCTTCTTGTATTATCTGGTACAGTAATGTCTTAAGTAAGGTTTCACGATCACTTGTTGACTTTCCATAAACCAACAGATGAGAAATCCATACTTGATCATAGAGGAAGGGAAACTGTTTTTGATTTTCCACATCATCTATAATCCCTATTGCTTTGGGATACTCTTTCACATACATATCTTGCGACAAGGATTCTTTCCACAGCGATTGTGCGTACAAGTGTTGACGTTTTGCAATATGTACCATATGTTCTACAACCGCATCCATCTGAGTAGTATCTGTTTTCTCATTTAATGGACTTATATGTTGCGTACTTTGATAATCTCCAGTATCCTTTAAAATTGCGATTTCATCAAACGTATGTTTTTCAACTTCTTCCCTTTCAAAATAAGAATACTGTGACCAAGCAATTAACCCCTTTTCATAAATCTCATCAAGTCCTACTTGTAAACAACACTCCCCTGCTCTTTTTAAATACGCTGCGTCTTCTTTACGTAACATATCTTGACTATCTTGGATACTTTGTACTTTCATACAAAGATGAAAATGTGCATTACTCCATATTTGATCATCGATAACTCCGGATGGTTTTTGTGTAGCCAACAACAAATGAATCCCTAAACTTCGACCAATACGCGCACTTTGTTTCAGTTGTTCAAGAAATTCTGGTTGTTGGCTCTTTAATTCCGCAAATTCATCCGCGATGATAAAGAGATGCGAAAGTTTTGGTAAATGTTCATACTTTTTGCAGAGTTTGCGATATGTTTCGATATTCATATTTCCAACATCGTACGTCAAACAAGCTTGTGCGAAGAGTTGTTGTCTTCGTTGTAGTTCGCTTCGTAAGGACATACAAGAACGTTGTATGATATCTTGATCAAGGTTTGTCACAATTCCAGCAATATGGGGTAGTTTCCCACATGACTTTGCCATGGTTCCACCTTTGTAATCAATCAAAAGAAAGGAAACATCCTCTGGTGAAAAACATATCGCAAGGGATAAAATATAGGTCAATAAACATTCACTCTTCCCTGAACCTGTCATTCCCGCAAAGAGTCCGTGTGGCCCATGATAACGCTCATGCGCATCCAAATACAAAGGCTCATGATAAGCATTAATGCCAATCCTAACCTCTAAAGAATCACTCACATCATTGTTTTGCCAACGCTCCCACACATTGAGTTGTTCAACATTCCCACACTCATACATTTCCAACAAATGATAGCTTTTAGGTAACCTAACACGAGTGCTTCTACCACTCCTTTGATTCGCTAATTGAAAGGCACATAGACTTCGTTTCGTAGTAAGTTGATACGTAAATCTTAGGGTTGTTTCTTGATGTACATATCCTTGATTGCTTGCTACCTGTATCTTTGTAGGTATGATATTTACATGATTGTTAAAAGAATCATATATCTTGAAACATATACAATGCTCATTCGCTAAGAGTGTTTTCATTTGTAGTTTACTCGCAAGTAATCCATTAAATATAAAGAACGCATACACCTTTGTACTTGTTGCCATTTCTTCTTCCAACGTGGAATAAATAAGCTTTCCATCTTGTTCATCGCTGACAAGATAACGTATCGATCCATCCTCACTAAATATCTGAGGCATAAAAGCTATCTTATTTACATGTGCTAATTTTGTATTCATACATACCACTATTTTTATATCATTTTGATATGCTAGTACCATTTGAAACAATAAATCTAGCATAAATACACTTGCATCTTCCCCATCCACTTGTACATAGCGATGCTTTTTCAAATCAATCACAACAGGTACATTTCTTGCATAATAGCTTTGCAATGTAATTTTCTCTAATTCTTCTTGTAGTAGGTCTTGATATAGTTTGAACTCCTCTCTTGGCTTTTCCATTTGTAATGTATATGGAATATCCCCAATCCCTAAAGTCACGCTACAATCATCTTTATGATTTGCTACCAAAGTATGTTCTAAGAATAATTCAATATAGCGCGTAGTGGTAAGATGGTATGTTCTAAGCATGGTTTCATAAGCATGTATTTCTTCATACATTCGATTTTGCATCTCGTTAAGATATGAAACATAGGTACTATTACGAACTTGATTTTGTTTTAACGCAAGCTTTTTCTCATATAGACGTGTTAATAAAGGCCAAAGAATGGTACCAGTCGCCATACTAAAGGACATAATCAAGGTAGGCATAACTTGCGTCATTTCTTGTTTTTGTTGTAGAGCTTGTAGAAGTGAAAATACACCCATGGATAAAGAAGACAATCCCATTGTAACTGCAGGACCTAACAGGAAGATCATAGGCATCTGCTTACGATCAAATGGTGCAGGATAAGTATCGATTGTATACATTCTCTTTTGAAAGTGAAAAGCATCTTTTTCAACCCATGTATAAATGTCTTTATCTTTGCGTTTACAAGCAGACATCTGAGAAAATTGATACGTACAAATAGATGTTTTCTTAGAAACCTGCTTTACCTCATTCATGAAAATACACGTAGGCCCAATAAGAATTTTTAACTGTAAAATTTGGATACAATCTTTCATTTTTAATGATTGTTTTTTTATACGTTTTCCATTTACATAAACACCATTACTACTTTGTTCATCCACAATCCAAAAACCATCATCATCGTAGTATAAGCTCGCATGTAGCGTAGATACAGCTTCATGTGCATACACGATATCACAAGTATCTCCTCTTCCAATTTGAAGCCTTCTTGTAAAGGTAAATGCCTTATATTGATGATGAACTCTTTCATACGCAAAGCTAAATAGAAATACAGTATGCTTTTGAAAATTTAGAATAAATCGTTTCTCATTTTTCACTTCTACAAAATGCTCTTTTTCTTCATTGATTCTACATTCATCGTGTTGAACAAAATACCATTTCTTCTTTCTTGCCATTACCTCTATAAGTTTTACTCGTTCTTTATTTACACTATGATATATCCAAAATCTACCTTCTTTTTGTTTCGGAAGGATACATTCTTCAAGTTGATCAAATCCATAAATATAAAGCTGTGTCTTAAGTTTTTCTTCGTCCATGAATATAAAGTGTAACTGCTATACTAGATACCATGACAATTACAAACCCTATTTGTTCTACTTTAAGATGCTGAGTAAGTATTGGCTTTTTAGATACATGAAACTTCCAAGCTTTTACTTGTTCATTTCCAGCGTCATCATATACCTTACAAGATATCGTGTATTCTTGTGATGAATCCAGTGTAAATTCATAGCTTTTTTGATTGTTTAAATCGACTGCTTTCCCATTGATTTTGATATATGCAAAATGTTCTTCTCGTAGTTTTCCATTATCCTTCTGATGTAAGGATAATGTTAATGTATCTTTAATATAGAGGGTATTTGGAATTGGTTTTTTATTTTTGGTTAGCATTACTAAAGGAGGTGTTTTATCAATTGTGAAATAGAAGGTATTTGGTAGTGATGTTGGATTCATAGCACGATCACTTCCAATTACTTCTAGTGCATAATTTCCTTCTTCTTTGATAGCATCCCCCCATTGGTAAGGTACTGGTAAATGGTCTTTGTAAAGCAAGGAACCTATCACATGTAATTGAGTTCCATCATCCTTTATTTGTGGAGTCCAACTGTTCGCATAGGGTTTGTTTTTAAAGACATCATTTTCTATCACTAGAGGAGAAACTTTTTTATAGATGGAAAAACGCACTTGTTGAACACTTTGATTTCCAGCCGCATCACTCGCACTCAAAGTCACCACATAGTCATCATTTTTTTGATTCTCTCCTATAAAATGCATACGTTCTAAATTGCCTTGTTCCACTATTTTCTGCTTGTTTTTATAGACAGTAATGGTATGCGAACGCAGCGTTTCATCATGAACTGAAAATGTCACTGTAACATCTTTATTGGTTGTGTATATGTCCTCATCTATCATCGTTTGCTCATTACAGATGATACCTAATTTTGGTGCGCTATGATCAATCGTGAAGGAAATATTTTGCGAACTTGTTTTATTTCCAGCGAAGTCCCTTATGACGAGTGTCACTTGGTATTCCCCTTCATCATCAAATGCAAATAAGCCTTGGTATCCTTTCTCAGTACTATTATCATCTAGTTTTCGATAGTCTTCAACTCCATTATGTAACATGTATAGATAACTATTTTTATAGTCAAAGTGAGATTCCTCTATTGTATAAATAAGTTGTTGTTGCGTTGAAATCTCAAAGTTCTTTCTTTCAAATATAACCTTAGGAGCTGTTGTATCTATTGTGGTTATAGGTAGCGTTTTCTGTGTTAAGTGTCCTAATGTATCTTTTATCTCATATGTAATTTGATGGCTGCCTTCATGTAGTTTCATTTCTCCAACATACCTTGAACCTTCTTTTGTCCAAGCAATTTCCTCAATAGAATCATTCCTATATAGCTTGCTATTTTCCATATCGAACAAAGCATCTTCCACATAAAGTTTAAGAACGACTTCTTTTGAATAAAATTTTTGTAGCGTATCTGTTTTTTGATCATCCAAATATAGTTCAACACCAGGATTTTTTCGATCGATAATTAAATGATAAAAACCTTTCTTCTCATTCCCTAATTTGTCATACCATGTATAAGCAATTTCATACTCCCCTTCTCCTTCAAATAGTGTTGTAGTTTCTTTTTCATCCTTCTCCCATGAAAGCTCATTCTTGTCTCCATTGATATATAACGAACTTCTTTCTTTATTAACAGCTTCATCAAACACAAATTTCATAGTTACATCTTCAACACTAGTAAAGAAATCCCCTTCAACTTTTTTATCATTCATATATACCACTGGTTCATGAATAGAAGTTTCGATAGTAAACTTTTCTGATTCATATAACTTATGTTCACCCAACATTACCACAACACTTCCATTGTTTAACTCATGCTCGTATGTTCCTTCACCCATCCATTTTTCATCTTGTAATATCCATACAACATCAATTTCATCCAGTTCCTCACCTTGTTGATTTAATATTGCTACTTTTATAGAAGGATCATATACATCTTTATCAACTTCTAGCGTAAATGTAGGATACACTAAATAGCCTTCTTTTAATTCCTCTTTATCTACAAGTAACACTATGCCTTTTGAATTAGTACTTGTATCTGTCATTTCCATTGGGTATATCTTTGGAGAAGGAATCATCCCCACCAAAAATAAACATACACATAGTTTCCACACCTTCATTTATATATCGTCCTTTCTTAATACTTCTGTTTGTTCATCATTTATTTGTATAACTTCACACTCATATACAATTTCTTTTTTCTTAACAATCCTCCTTAATAAAAACCATTCACGCATTGCGCCCAACATACAGATTCCCGCAATACAAAAACTAATATAAACACTTACCCTTTCCATTCTAATTCACATAACTCCTTAACTTTCTCTCTATCATTTCTTCCATATACAAGCGTGTATTCACTTGCGGTATTTGAGCTGCATACTTTTTAGCTTCTTCTAGTATAGATACATAGTTTCTTTTCTCCTGATCATCAATTGCATATTCAAATATCTGTAAATACATAGAAGATAATATTGAAAATCGATCCTTTGTCTCACTATTTAAAAAATAAGATATCGATTGTTCGTAATGTTGTTTCATTGGTATATACATCTGTTTCGTATAATGGTTCATTCCCATGCGATAATACGCATAGGCAATACGTTCATCCAAATACGTTAACTTTGTCATATCCAATCCATTCTGTGTATCTTGTATTTGTGATTTCATCTTTGTACATATCCGAAGGATCGTTTCATTCGCCTCATCAAGTACAAGATGTTGTTGTTCGTAAAGAATTAGCAAGATATGTTCATAAACATACTGCTCTTCTATATCCTTTCGTGAGTTTGCATATGCCTCCAGTTCCTTTAATGCCTTAGATAAAGGTATTTGTTGTGAAGCATCGAGTTGTCTTTGTGTTAACACTTGCAAGATATAACGAAGATTCTCAATCGCATTCCTCTCTATACCTTGTTCACTCTTCACATATCCTAAATATTTGTATGCCATTTGAAAATAAAAAGTATCTTGTTGTTCAATTGCTTTAGAAGCAATAAAAAATGCTACCTGTGAATATGTATCATGCTTCCATTTGATGGCTTGAGATTCCATTTCTAACAGTGCTTTCTCACAAGTGTTCTCAATTGTACACTGTTGTTCATAATATCTACGATATGGTTCTACCTCCCCATTGGATAATTTCATTGCCTCCAAATAATTTTCCTCTTTCATAGCATTTAAATAATCAACACTTACACTTTCTTGTATCCTACGCTCTTCATAACATCCCACCCAAACCATAATCAAACTCAAAATCATCAATAGGATCATTTTATACAAGTGCATAGAACGCTTCATCATCTGTTTACGAACATTCTTCTTCACTTCTTCAAAGTTTTGAAATCGTTTCTTCACATCCTTTTCACAACACTTTAACAACACTTTATCAAGAAGTGATACTTTCTTTGCTTCCTTTGGAAAATGTCCGTGCAGTAAAACATAAAACGTAACTCCAAAACTATAAATATCACACCCTTTGCTAACTTGATGTTGTTTCATAAGTTCCTTTGGAGCATATCCTTTCGTGGCTGAAATTGGAGTAATTTGCGTACCTAAGGTACTTGAACCAAAATCGATCAAATACAACTTACCACTCTTCGATATCATGATGTTTTGTGGTTTCAAATCTAAATAAAGCAATGGTTCTGGTTTGAGATTGTGAAGATACAAGAATATATCTATGACAATTAACATCCAAGACAGCACTTGTTTTTCATGTATGTTTCCATGTTCCAACACATAATCTAAAACAGACATCCCCTCGATATGTTCCATAATGACATACGCATATGATTCCTCTTCAAATTGATCTATTACACGAGGAATATTGGAGTGATGCAGGGTTGTTAAAATCTTTAATTCACGATAGAAACTCGTTTTATTCTTTTCATCTTGTAGTACGATACATTTACATGCAAAGTGCATTTGTAGGCGTAAATCAAAAACTTTATATACTCTTGCACTTCCCCCTTTCCCAATTTCGCACAGTATTTCATAGCGATCATGAAGCAACATTCTATCCATCCTTTATTTTTACAATGAATGAGAATTTCGCAAAACTGATTCTATCTTTATCTTGCAAGGTTTCACGTTTGATTCTTTGTTGATTGATAAAGGTTCCATTCGATGAAGATAAATCTTCTATTTCTCTTGTGTTTCGATAGATACAAGCGTGATGTTGTGAAATAAACTGTTCTGGTATACATAAATCATTATCTTTTGCCCTACCTATTGTAAAGGTATCCTTATGTATCAAAACCTCTTCTTTCGTTGTTTCATCATAAAGCGACAAAGAACTCTCCTGCAACAATACAACCGTATGCGCATGAATGGATTGTGATTCTTCCTCTTCTTTCAAATAAGGTCCTTGTTCCTCCATAACAGAATTCAAGACTTGTAGTTGTGGATATGCTTTCGGTAGAGGTATATCTTTTATCATGTACTCTTGCTCTTTATGTAAATGAAGCAATTTTTCTAAGAGGGTTGGTTTTGGTCTATGTTGTTCTCGTAAATCATGTAACCCTTGTAATATCATTGGCAATGAAACTTCTTCATAACGTTTCATATAGGTCAAATAACCTATCGCTTCATACCCTTGTGATATACGCATTTCAAATATCAACTCTTCTAAAAACTCTCTACACTCTTTTTTTTGAAACACCCACTGATCTACATCGGCAGGTATTACAAGAAAACGCAAAACACCTCCATCATAACTCAAGAATATATAAGCAGGATCCATTAAAATAGGCTTTGCTGTATTTACCCGCACCATATCCTCTAACAAATAAATCAGGAATTCAATACTCTCTACTTCATCAAACATATGTGCTTTTAAATACGTCTGTAAACTTACATACCCCTTCGTATCATAATATAGTTTACTTTTCATTCGTGGATCTCTTACACAAGGCAAACACCCACTATCCTTTTGCATCTGTTGATAAATATAATCATCAAAATCTTTTCCTTTTTTTAGGGTAACTTCTAAAAACCCATCTTCCCTTAATTCAATTTTTTTCAAACGTTCATCCACGCATGTCCCTCCTTCTTATCCCTTACACTTATTACATACGAGATTTATTTCTAAAAATCCTAAATTTTTATTCATTTCACATTTTTTCACAAAATTAAATGTTATAATAATCACACTGAAAAGGCGGTATTGTATGAAAAAAGAAAGCATAAAAAAAATCAAGCTCATCGCTTTGATTCTCATCATACTATGTAATTTAGGGACACTGTTCTATGTCGCCCCTTTAAAAGAAAACCTTTCCTATTTAGGAAATGAACTTGGTCACAAGTTCTACTTAATTTTATGGGGAACAAGTGCAGGGCTATATTTCTATTCTTATACATATACCTTTATGAAACGAACTTCTTATTCATCAAAACTTGGTAAGTTACTTTTATTGATTGCTTGTTTAGGAATGATGATATCTGTGCTTCTTCCCTATCATCCAACCTCTTATCCAGAATTATCAAAATGGCACATCCGAATTGCCATGTGGGCAACCGCACTTTATGTTGCTGTATTCTTCCATTATCTCTTTGATTTAATGAAAAAAGATTTCATCCTATTTGAAAAGAGTATGTCCTTATATGGTTTACTTGTCTCTTTTGACTTAGTACTCTTTATGGTTTATGGAAGTGTATCTTCATTATTGGAAATTACATTTACAATTGGAATGGCTATCCTATTGTTTTGGATGGATGTAAAGCAAGGAAAAAGTATATAAAAAATTCCTACCTCTCAAAGAGAAGTAGGGATTTTCAATTAAAACATTGAATTAACTTTTGTTTGCACATCATTGGCATCATATCCTGCTGACTTTAATTTATTAATACGTTCTTGACCGTTCCCCCAATTCCCGATTCCTCTATATATTTCTAAGGCAACTTGATCAACAGATTTTTTCACACCAGGAATGTGTAAATCACTGTCAATTCCATTATCATTCGTCCAGCCAGTTCCGTTGTTTAACAAATATGGATATGGAGTTCCCTCAACAATGTGAGTGATAACACCTTCCCAATCACCTTTAAACACGTTACCACCTGTACTAGAGGTAGCTAAGATATTTGTACATACTGGAAGACCAACTCCATACTTGCTTTTTGTTGACTTATCGAACAAGCCAATATAGCATTTGGGTCTAAATGCACCAAGTAAGCATTTATAAGAAAAGCTCACTTCATTAAAGGATCCATCATAGCCTCCTTGATTTTGTCCCAAGAAAGTTCCAGTTCCATTTCCATTATCCGTAATAAATATAGCGATATGACTATATGGAGTTTCACTCGTTTCCGCAAACACAGCGATATCTCCTTGTTGCAAGGTAGAAACTACATCACAGTATTTCAGCATATCGTTATTATTTCTATTATTCCAAATATCTTTCACATAATTACTTGAGGTACAAAAAGCATATGTATAACCTAACCATTTCATATAATAAGCATATCCATCCCAACATTGAGCACCATAGTAACCATCAATATCAAATCGTTTTCCTAATACTTCATTTCTAAAATCTAAAGGTGTTTTCATTCACTTATCCTCCTTACCTTTTAAAATTTCTGGCATTTCATTTGTCATTGTATTTAAAAAATTCTCTAACCAATCCTTAATCCATTTAGGTGCTGGTACACCTACCAAAATCATGTTCTTTAGTATACTAATTGTTTCATATAGTATAAACAAGATTCCAAAGAATTCTGTTAATCCTATTTTTTCTAAATCAAATATTTTTAACCAATCTACAGGTATCATGAATGCTAAATTTATGTGTACAATGTGATCCGCTATTAGGAGAAATAGTATTCCAAATATCATACCTATTTTTCTTATGCCCCCATCAATTCCAAAACTAGAATTAAAGCCGTGTTGTTTAAAAGCCCTCAACACGCCAAAGATGGTATCTAAAACTATCCATAATGCCACTACTAGTACTACTGGGTTTGTATTGATACTGTCGATAATAAATTCCATTTTCATAATCCCTCATCTCTTTCTTTCGCCTTTTGCGATAAATAAAAGAGCATTTCTGCTCTATAAATCCAATTGCATTTCATTAGATTTAAACCATAATTTAAACTTTTACGAATAAAATATACAAATATATCTGCTTATCTTATTTCTACTTCTTTGCTTGTAGCTACAAATAAAATAAAATCTGATCTTTCGATTTTCTTATCATCGTTTTGCCTAATAATCAGATTATTCGTTATGCCCATCTCATTCAATTCATCCAAAAATTTTTATCACATGTGTTTTGTCATATTTACTCCCTTTAATTTGTTCTAACCCACATATAAGTAGTTATTGATGGCTGTATATTTTGAGCATCTCCACTTCCAGCACTTCCAATAGAAGTAGATGCACTATGTCCATGAGTATTGTTGAATCTTAAGTATGCCGCCATCGCCGATGCATTACCTGATGGAAAAGGCTCTCTACTAGACGGATCATATATGCCTAATGCTCCCGAATTTCCACCAATCCATGCTGGATGTGCTAAAACACGACACTGTCCTGCGATGCTCGTTGAATTAATTGATGTCGATGCGCTATGGTTATGTGCCTGTATATTTTTATGCCCTATTTTTTTACCTGACACACTAAAGTCAGGATCATTTTCATCAACACCAACTAGAACTCTGCCCTGTGAGTGACGAACCCAAGTAGTTCCGAAATATATTTTATTAGGATTAAAAGTGCTCAATTGATTGGGTATAATAGTTCCTATAGGGACTATTCAGATTGTTGACAAAGTGGTACCCATAGCGAGTACTGCTTTTCTTTTTTTTGTTTTATAGAGAGAAATCATCATTTTTAGCCAATTATGCATCGTATCCGATGAAGTTTTCCAACTCCACC
>NZ_JBSPEZ010000035.1:0-23577 GCF_053848845.1 Amedibacillus sp. YH-ame6 | reverse complement strand
CTACATACATTATAGCATATATTACGATAAAGTACGAATATAAAATACAAAATGTTTGACAAAAAAATGGCTTATTTAGCCATGATAACTTACTTTGTTGATTTTCAAGTGTAAAACTTCCGAGAAGAAACGATGCAAACTATAAAAGAAAATTTCATCATATCTTTATAAAACATATTGACATCTAAATAAGAATGTTATATCCTAAGTTTGTAAGATTAGGATTGTCATTGAATGTTCAAGCAAGACCTGTTTACAAAATTTTTATTTTGGTAAGCGGGTCTTTTTTACGCGCAGAAAGGAACATATATGATAATTTATAGCCCAGCGAAAGGAATTACAAAAGAAATTGAACAAGTAAATGATGATGCATTTGCGAAAAAAATGCTTGGAGATGGTATTGCGATACTACCAGAAATTGGAGAGATTGTTTCCCCAATAAAAGGAGTGGTAGAGATGGTGTTTCCAACCAACCATGCGATCGGATTAAAAAGTGATAAGGGAGTGGAAGTATTAATCCATATTGGAATTGATACTGTTAATATGGAAGGAAATGGCTTCCAAGCATTTGTGAAACAAGGAGAACAAATCGATGTTGGTGATAAATTGATAACGTTCGATATTGAAAAAATTAAACATTCATCATACGATATAGATACGTTAGTCATTCTAACCAATACAGGGGAATATCAAAGTTTAGAGAAAACAAAAGAACAGAAAATTGATTGTGGGGACAATTTGCTCATCTTAAAATAAGGAGGCATATATGAAAATACTTCGAGTTTTAAACAATAATGCAGTCAGTTGTCTAGATTCAAATGGTGAAGAAATCATCGCGAAAGGGAAAGGGATAGCTTTTCAACGTAGTGCTGGTGATGATGTAGATGAAACAAAGGTTGAGAAGATTTTTACGCTTCAAAACAAAGAAACAAATAGGAGATTCCAACAAATTCTTGTGGAGATACCAAGCGATTGTATCGAGGTGAGTGAAGAAATTATCACTATGATAAAATCTAAAACAGATAAAACAATAAATGATACTATCTATATCACACTAACTGATCATATTTCAAACCTTTTAGAACGTATTAAAATGGGGATTGAATTTGACAATACCTTGTTATGGGATATTAAAAGGATGTATCGTGAAGAATATGAAATTGGATTGAGTGCTGTTGAAATAATCAATGAGCGATTCGATATTAAATTACAAAACGATGAAGCGAGTTTTGTGGCACTACATATAGTGAATGCGGAAATGGATGTTCAAATAAAGGATGTCTATCGAATTACATCCCTCATAGATGAAGTGTATAAGATGGTGAAAGATACCTTTGATTTAGAATTAGATAGTGAGGATTTAATTTATACAAGGTTTGTTTTACATCTTCGTTTCTTCTTTGAACGATTGATGCATGAGCAAAGTGAAATAATCCAAAAGAATGAAGATTTATTGGATATTATGAAACATAAATATCAAATGCAATACGAGTGTGTAGAAAATATATGCCAAAAAGCAGAGCGGAAATTTTCTAAAAGAGTATCTATAGATGAAAAATTGTATTTATTAATTCATATTGTGAAATTAACTACAAAATAATACATAGAGAAATCTATTATTATATCTTAGAAAGAAGGTGAGTTTGTTTTTTTACTGGATAGTGACAGTACGGCTGGCTAGACCTTTATTTGATGAAAGTAGTTCAGAAAATGGAGGTAATAAACTATGAATTATGAAGTATTAGCAGTAGAAATTGTTGCGGCAGTCGGTGGAAGTGAAAATATCCAAGCAGTAACACATTGCGCGACAAGATTACGATTCAATTTGGTGGATGATACAATTGTCGACCATACACAAGTGGAAATGATTGAAGGAGTTATGGGAGTATCCAATAAAGGTGGACAATATCAATTGATTATTGGAAATACAGTTTCTTCTTATTATGAAGAGGTTGAAAAACTTATTGGAAGTGTACAAGAAGAAATAGTGGAAGAAAAGAAAAAGGGCATACAAGGAATTATCAATGCGGTCTTTGATGTTCTTTCTGGGACATTTGTGATGTTTATTCCGGTATTGATAGCTGCAGGTATGATTTCTGCAGTCCTTGCGGTTTTAACTTCTTTTGAGATTGTATCTGCAGAAGATCCTACATACTTGGTGTTCTCAGGTGTGCAAAGTGCGATTTTCTATTTCTTGCCAATATTTGCAGGATATGCAGCAGGTACAAAGATGAAGATGAATCCCTTTGTAGGAATGGCATTAGGGGCAATCCTTTGTTTCTCAACATTTAATGGTGCAGAGAATTTATCAGTATTTGGTTTCCAAATTCCTACTGTTACCTATAGCTCTACTGTATTCCCAATTATACTTGGTGTATGTGTGATGGCGTTTATAGAAAGAGGCCTTAAAAGAATCATACCAGATGTTTTAAAATCACTTGTTATTCCTACGATAACATTATTAGCAGGAGTATTAATTACGTTGTTTTTATTGGGACCAATTGGTTCCTTTATGGGGAACTATTTGAGTGATTTTATAACTGTGATAAGTAAACATGCAGGATGGCTAGCTCCTTCATTGATTGCGCTTATTTATCCAATCATGGTATTTACAGGAATGCATTATAGTTTGATACCATTGGTTATGACATCCTTTGCGACCATTGGATTTGATCCTCTGTTAATGGTTGCGGGATTTGTTTCAAACTTTGCGGAAGCAGGTGTAGCTAGTGCAACGGTATTCTTAGAAAAAGATAAAGTAAAGAAAGCAGAAACAAGTGCGATTGCGATAAGTGCTTTATGTGGTGTTACAGAACCTGCATTATTTGGTATTACATTAAGGAATAAAAAGAATTTAATCGCTGTTTGTGTTGGAGGATTTTTAGGTGCTTTATTTGCTGGTGTCATGTCTTGTAAAGCGTTTGGATTTGTTGGTGGATTACCTTCACTTCCATTATTCTTAGATCCAAAAGGGGGATTTTTCAACCTTATGATGATCATTGTTTCCATTCTTATTTCCTTTGCGGTTACCTTTGTTTTATCCTATATTTTGAATAGAGGGAAAAAGAATGCCTAAGTTTAAGGATGATTTTCTATGGGGTGGAGCAATTAGTGCAAACCAAAGTGAGGGAGCATTCCAACGTGATGGAAAAGGTTTATCCATTCTGGATGTAATGGCAAAGGGAAAAAAGCAAGAACCTCGTAAACGCTATGATGATATTCGTGAAGATGTTTACTTTCCAAGTCATAATGCTATTCACTTTTATGATCACTATAAAGAAGATATACAGCTTTTAAAAGAAATGGGAATCAAATGTTTAAGAACATCCATCAATTGGACAAGAATATATCCGACAGGTGTAGAAGAGAGTCCAAATGAAAAAGGATTGCAGTTCTATGATGATGTGATTGATGAATTACTAGCGAATGACATTGTACCTTTGATTACATTACAACATTCTGATACACCGTTATATTTAGCAAGTGAATATGGTGGTTGGAAAAACCGATTTGTTGTGGATTGTTTTGAAAAGTATGTAGAAACTGTATTCCAACGATATAAAGATAAAGTGAGATACTGGATTACTATCAATGAAATAAATGCAATTAATTTTATTAGCTGGTTTGGCGCTGCCAATGAAAACATAACACTTGAAGAGAAGGAACAAGCTTCCTACCACTTATTATTGGCAAGTGCGAGTGCTGTAGTCATTGGGAAAAGGATAAATTCAGACTTTGTAATTGGAGGTATGGTAACGGATTGTTACTCTTATCCATATTCCTGTAATCCAAAGGATGTAATGTTATCGTTTGAAGACAAACATTATCATATATTCTTCTCAGATGTCATGTGCAGAGGGTATTATCCAAACTATAAAAACACGGAACTGAAACGAAATCATATGAAGATTAAGAAAGAAAGCAAAGATCAAAAAATACTCAAACAAGGGACTATTGATTTCTTAGCGTTTAGTTATTATTCTTCGCATGTATCTTCTTGTGAAAAAGATGAAGTGTTACAGGGGAATTTGTTACAGAATATCATAGGGAAATCCAATCCTTATTTAGAGACAAGTGAATGGGGATGGCAAATCGATCCACTAGGATTAAGAGTTTCTTTGAATGAATTCTACGATCGTTATCAAATCCCGCTATTCATTGTTGAAAATGGATTAGGGGCGCATGATGAGCTAACAGATAAAGAGCATATTCAAGATGATTATCGAATCGATTATATCAAACAACATATTCAAACAATTGGTGATGCGATAAATATTGATGGAATCGATGTAATGGGATATTTAGCTTGGGGTATTATAGATATCATTTCAGGTACAACTGGAGAGATGTCAAAACGTTATGGTATGATTTATGTAGATTTAGATGATGAAGGAAAAGGAACTGGGAAAAGATTTAAAAAGAAATCTTTTGAATGGTATAAGGGCGTAATTTCTAGCCATGGAGAACTTCTTTAAGAGTAAATCTATACATATAAACAAAAGACGCACATAGCTTTGTGCGTCTTATTAATATAACTTTGAGCTTAATTCCATATAGGTTAGTCTTTTGTTTGTCTTACATATTCAAATGCAAATATTGCTGTTGATGCGGCTGCCGTCATTGCATTTCTAAAGTCCGCACGATAGGGAATATATAAGTTTTGATCACTCTCTTGAAGGACGGGTTTACTTAAACCACGCATTTCTCCACCAATCGCAATACAAACACGTTCAGGGAATGTGTAATCATACAAAGAAATTGCATCACTTCGTTGGGCACATACAAAGTTTACTTTGTGTTGTTTTAAATAGCGTAGCGTTTCTGCCATATCTTGCGCAACATATAAATTGATATATTCACTAGCTCCTGCGCTTGCGCGAGTAACGACATCCCCTGCACTTGTCCAATTTCGCGGTGGGATAATCACCCCATCACATCCTGCAGCGTATAATGTACGAAGTACATAGCCAAAGTTGAAAGGATCTTCAATACCTTCCACAAGAGCTAAAAAGAGCTGTGGTTGATCTAGGACATCGTCAATGTTTTGAAACTGCCTCTCTTCACAGTACGCAAGCATTCCTCCATGTGTATTACCTTGTGCGATTTCATCGATTTCTGCACGTTCCTTATACTCGATGGGTACTTGCTTATCATTTGCACGATGTAAGATATAAGAGGTATCCTTGTCCTTCTTGTTTTTGTCTACGACGATTTTTGTAACATTTCTTCTACCTGCCATTAAGACAGCTTTTACAGATATATTTCCTTCTACGATATATGTACTCATATGGTCCTCATTTCTATTTGCATTTATTATAAGCGATTCTAGAAAAAACATCAAATGATGTAAGACACACTACTTTCCATCCATCCTAAAAAATGGTATGATGATGTACGTGAAAACAGGAGGTATCTGTATGAAAACAGCAGTTGTGACAATGAATGTAAAACAAGGGAAGTGTGAAGAGAATTTTGCTTATATGGAAACGAAAATCAAACAAGCGATACTCGATGGTGCGGACTTGATTGTATTTCCTCAAAATGCTGTCAGTGGATATCTTTTAGGAGATCGTTGGCTAGAAGATGCTTGGTGTAAGTATGTGGATAGTTTCAATGATTTACTAATTGCGCTTAGTCAGGATATCGCGATTGTATGGGGGAATGTGAAATATCGTAATCATAGACGATTTAATGCGGCCTTCTTTGCGTATCAGGGAAAGACGCATATGCGAGTTAAGAAAAATGAAAATTTGCCTTATTTTTCAGATGTTCGATATTTTGAAGAAAGTGATATCAATAGTGCAATCGAGTTTAAAGATATGGTATTAGCACTGAACTTTCATGAGGAAGTACAGTTGGCAGATATGAATATAAATTTAGATGCGCATCCATACGATATGGATGAAAGACATGAGATAAAAGGGAATGTGATTTATGTAAATGCAGTAGGGGCACAGAATAATGCGAAAAGCGTTATGATTATGCAAGGAGGCTCTGCCGTACAAAATCAAAAGAAACTCCTTTATCAGGCACCTTATTTTGAAGAAGATTATCAAGTTGTGGATATACTAAGTGAAAACGTATGTGAGAAACAAGAACCAGTCTTATTAGATGCGCTAGCATGCGGTATCAAAGATTTTGATATGCAAGTGTTTGGTGGAAAACTACCTTGGGTGGTTGGTTTATCAGGAGGACTTGATAGCAGTGTGACTTGTGCATTGTTGGCATATGCGCTTGGAAGTGAGCGTGTCTATGGATTTAATATGGCTACGAAGCATAATAGTAATACAACGATAACAAATGCTGCAAAAGAAGCAAGTGCATTGGGTATACATTATAAAGAAGGATCCATCCAAGCGTTTGTTGAAGCAAGTGCACATACATTGATGGAAGAATATGGTTTTCATGCGAAACAAGATGAAACGTTGGTTATGGAAAATATCCAAGCAAGAGCAAGAGGGTATTTGTTGAGTGGTTTTGCGGGAATTCTCGGTGGAGTAATTGTAAATAACGGGAATAAAGTGGAATCTATGTTAGGGTATTGTACGTTGTATGGAGATAGTGTTGGAGCACTTAGTTTGATAGGTGATTTAACAAAGGTACAGTTGTTTGATTTATCGAGAGATTTGAATGCACATTTTGGAAAAGAAGTAATTCCATTATCCTTGTTACCAGAAGTTTATGAGGATCGTATGAATTGGGAAATGGCACCAAGTGCAGAATTAAAAGAAAATCAATTTGATCCAATGAAATGGTTCTATCATGATTATCTTGTGGAACATCTTGGTAAAGATATGGAAGTTGTTGATTTTATGAGAAAGTATTATCATCATGAGTTGGATGAAGAATTAGGTAGATGGATTCAGTATTATCATTTAGATGAGCCTGAAGCGTTCTTAAAGGACTTGGATTGGTTCTTGTCTACCGTCGAAAGAAATAGCTTTAAAAGGCTTCAAACACCTCCTGTATTGTGCTTGCATAAAAAAAGTCTAGCAACACAAATTGATGCACAAATGCGTTATGATAAGATCATGTACAAAAAGTGGAAAGAAAACATACGAAATATGTAGAATCTTTCGAGATTGTAAGAGTAATCTATAAGGTTTCATGGTAAAATAAGTACATGAGGGGTGATGTTTGCATGAAGTTTAAGTTAACAGATGAAATGCGTAAGAAAATATGGATGTATGCGATTATCATCGGCATCGGTATTTCTATTTATTTTGCATTTTATCGCTTTGAGGCATTGGCAGGATTGTTTAGTACAGTAGTATCCTTAACAACGCCATTTGTACTAGGTTTTGCATTGGCGTTCTTATTGAATAAGCCAATGATGTTTTTTGAAAGAAAATTATTTGGGAAGTTATCTTGTAAACCTCAAATGAAACGTAACCTTTCCGCGATTTTAGCAATGATTGTGGCAATTGTAGTTGTCCTATTATTTCTAGGAATGTTGATTCCACAATTGTTGGATAGTATCTTTTCACTGGTAAGCGCATTCCCCGGATATGTAAATGATTTTCAACAGTTCGCAGTAAATTTTATGGAAAAAAATCAAATTGATCAAACCATTATTGATCGTTATTTGAACGATTCTGATATACTTGCTAGACTTACAGATATCGTTACCAAAGCATTGCCACAAATGGCAAGGATGACTTATCAATTAGGTAGTACCTTATTGAATATCTTACTTGGTATTATGGCTGGGTTGTATATGATGATGGATAAAGAGAGATTATCAGGCTATGTGAAAAAGATTAACTATGCGATATTTCCAGATGGAGTGTCTGAATACTTTCATCGCATGGTACTAGCAAGTGGTGACATCTTTAATAATTTTATTGTAGGAAAAGCAATCGATTCATTGATTATAGGTATCTTATGTTATGTTGGGTCTTTGATTTTTAATTTCCCATATGCATTATTATTGTCTGTGTTTGTAGGAGTTACGAATATGATTCCAGTGTTTGGACCATTCATTGGGGCTGTCCCTGGTATCGTAATCTTATTTATCATTGATCCTCTTACGGCTGTTTGGTTTGCGTTGTTTATCTTTGCACTTCAACAATTTGATGGCAATATCTTAGGCCCACTGATCCTTGGTGATAAATTAGGACTTCCTACAATTGGTATTTTGTTCTCTGTATGTGTAGGTGGAGGCTTGTTTGGAATCCTAGGTATGTTTATCGGTGTTCCATGCTTTGCGGTCTTCTATATGGCGTTAAGGGAATGGGTACATTATCGACTGGATAAGAAAAAACTCGATTTAGATCAAATTAGTGTGCGTGTTCAAAAAGAAGCAAAAGTATTAGAAAACGAAACAGAAGCATAATAAAAGCTCAACGCTATATAAGGCGTTGAGCTTTCTTATGTTAAGCTGGCATACTAACCATATCTTTCATTAACTCTTCATCATTCAATGTAAAGCTACAACGTTTACATTCTTGAATAACGTTGATCATATGATCAGAGACACGCTCGATATCCGTAAGGATTTCAGAATAGATAACACAATCATTTGCATTTACTTTTTTCGCAAGTAATCGATCAATTTGTGTTTGACGATAAGTTTCAGTCAATTCATCGATGCGATCTTCAATACGCTCGATTTTTTCATAACAATCATCATTACTGTTTAAACGATAAGTAAATAATAATGAGAAACTCTTTTCTAATAATTCTTTTAATTGTAATAATTCTTCTTTGATATGTTCATGAGAGCTTAGAACGTTTTCTCCACCTGGTTCTGCATATTGAATCATGTTCATAGCGTGATCCCCAATACGTTCGATATCTGCATAAGATTTATACAATGCATTACATGTTGTAGAGTCTTCATCATTCATATTTAATTGACTTACTTTAGTCATATAGTCTGTCATTTCCATATTGATGAAATTGATACGTTTTTCTCGTTTTCTAATTTTATCAAAATCATGTTCAATACCAATGAGAGTTTCAATGGACTGAATTAGATTTGTTTCTGATAACTTTAACATAACCAAAGCTTCTTTACGAAGGTTTGATATTGCGATAGGAATAGAACCAATGTTGTGTACATCGATAAACATAAGTGGTACATTTTCACTAGAATCTTCCATTTCTTCTGGTTTAATTGGTAAGATAACAGTAGCAAGTTTCGCCAATTGATTACCAAATGGAAGCAGTAATAAGGTTGTCGCAATGTTAAATGCTGTATGTGCATTGGCAATCTGTGCAGCAGGATTGGTAGTAATTGCCTCCATCCAATCTACAAATGGAATGAAGTTTACGACAATCAAGAAGATTGTTGTACCTATAATATTAAAGGAGAGATGGATAATGGTCGTCCGCTTGGCATTTCGATTCGCCCCAAGAGACGCCATAAAACTTGTGATACAAGTTCCAATATTCTGTCCAAAGATAATATAGACAGCAGTATGTAATGGCACCAACCCACTCACCGCTAATGCTTGTAAGATACCAACAGAAGCACTTGAACTTTGAATTAAAGCGGTAAATGCAGCTCCTAATAGAATTGCTAATACTGGATTGGAAATTGTAGACATAGCATCAATGAACATAGGAGATCCCTGTAAAGGAACCATTGCATTCTTCATCATATCTAATCCTATAAATAGAATACCCAAACCACCAAAGATCTCACCAATAGAATTGATTTTTTTCTTTTTGATAAAGGTTACCATGATTACCCCAACAATTGCGACCAATGGAGCAATCTTACTTGCGTCAAGAGCAATCAACTGACCAGTAATGGTCGTACCAACATTGGCACCCATAATAATCCAAACTGCTTGACGTAGTGTCATCAACTGAGAATTTACAAAGCCAACAACCATAACTGTTGTGGCAGAAGAACTTTGTACAACAGCTGTAATTCCAGCACCCACAAGAATTCCCAAAAAACGATTACTTGTAAGTTTTTCAAGAATACCCTTCATTTTATCCCCAGCAGCACCCTCTAAACCATTACTCATCATATGCATACCATATAAGAACAAGGCAAGGCCACCCAGAAGCATTAAGACACTTTCAAATGTCATAATACAAACCTCCTTTATTTTTAGTTTATACGTAAAGTATAACGTAAGTATTTACATGTAACAATAAAAAATTCCTTTATTTGATAAAATGCATCACCCTAGACCCTTGTAAGAGTAGGGTGATGCACTACTTATGCAGCAACGTAAGCTTCTGATAATGCGTTGATATCTTCTTCGCGTAACGTAAAACTGCAACGTTTACACTCTTGAATAATATTCATCATATGATCGGATACACGTTCGATATCAGTCATAATTTCACTGTAATTCACACAATCTCTAGCTTCTACTTTTTTGTCTACTAATCGTTTGATTTGTGCATCACGATAGGTTGCGGTCAATTCATCAATCTTATCTTCGATACACTCGATTTTATTGTAGCAATCATCCGCACTATTCAATTGGTATGTAAACATCAAGGTAAAGCTTTCGCTTAATAGATTTAATAACGTTTGTAATTCTTCTTTGATAGGTTCGTATGTTTTAAATTTAAACTGGTCTACCGTAGAATATTGTAAGATATTAATGGCATGATCACCAATACGTTCAATATCAGCGAAACATTTATATAATGCATTACAAGTGGTAGAGTCACGATCATTCATGTTCAATTGACTTACTTTTGTCATATAGTTTGTAATTTCGTAATTGATAAAATTGATTCGTTTCTCTCGCTTCATGATCTTTTCCGCACTGAATTTCTCACCATAAATGGCTCCGATAGCTTCTTTCATATTCTTTTGCGCAAGTTGTAATGTCGCAAGTGCTTCCTTTTGAAGGGAATTGATGGCGATTGGAATGGAACCAATATTGTTTTGATCAATGAAGGTAAGTGGAATATCGTATTTTGCATCTTCTTTTTCATTTTCACGAAGAGGCATAATTTTCTGTGCTAACAAGGCTAATTTATTTCCAAATGGCAACAACAATAAGGTAGTTACAATATTAAAGGTTGTATGCGTATTTGCAATTTGTGCTGCAGGATTTGATGTAATGGAAGTCATCCAATCTACAAATGGCACAAGATTTACAAAGATAAGGAATAAAGCCGTACCTATAATATTAAAGGACAAGTGAATAACAGTCGTTCTTTTTGCATTTCGATTGGCACTCAAGGATGCAAGTACTGCGGTAATACAAGTACCAATGTTTTGTCCAAATATAATATAAATGGAAGAACTGAGCGGAATCAAACCACTCACTGCCAGCGCTTGTAAGATACCTACCGATGCACTGGAACTTTGAATTAAGGCAGTGAATCCAGCACCTACAAGAATTGCAAGGAATGGATTGGATATGGTGGTAATCATATCGATAAAGGCAGGAGAATCACGTAAAGGAACCATGGCATTTGACATCATACTCATACCGATGAATAAAATTCCTAACCCTCCAAAGATTTCCCCAATGGAATTTGCTTTTTTATTTTTGATAAATGTTACCATTACAACACCAACGATTGCGACCAATGGGGCAATCTTACTAGCATCTAATGCGATTAACTGTCCAGTAATGGTCGTACCAATATTGGCTCCCATAATAATCCAAACAGCTTGATTTAACGTCATCAGTTGAGAATTTACAAACCCTACAACCATAACTGTCGTGGCAGAAGAACTCTGAATAACAGCAGTAATACCTGCACCTACGATAACACCTAAGAAACGATTGCTAGTCAAACGTTCTAAAATGCTTTTCATTCGATCCCCAGCAGCACCTTCTAGTCCAACACTCATCATATGCATACCATATAAGAAGAGTGCTAGTCCACCAAGCAATGCTAGGACATTAGTAAATGACATAAACTACCTCCCAAACAAAAATGTTCAGGTATAGTATAACTCGTTATATAAAAAGTTTTGTAAATTTTTTGTTAATTTTTAACAATAATTTAACGTAAATTTCTAACAAAGCATATAAAAAGTAGCGATTCTATGAAGAATTGCTACTTTTGTGTTAATTTATTGCATATTGATGAACATATCATCGTAGGTAGGGAATGGGTAGTTTTCCGCAGACATCGCTTCTTCAATCTCATCAATAACTGCACGTAATTCATTCATCGTTGGGACCACTACATGATCAAGATAAAGTGCTTTCTCCATATTGTTTGGATAAGCAGAACGTTCGATCATCTTGTTCTTTAAGTTATGATAGGTTTCATCAAACGTTGTTAATAAAGAAACAAGTTGAGATATCTTACGTTTGTAGTATGGATTTTCTACACCCAAAGAATTTTGCGCATCGCTATAAAACTTAATTTCTTTTACAAGTGCTGGCAAAATTTCTTTCTTACTTATATCTAACAACGTTAATACTTCAGCTTTCACAGATTTGCGATACTCTTCCGTTAAAATATCCACACGTGCTTGCAACTCTGTTTGATTGTAAACTTCATTGCGTGCAAACATTGCCACTGCTTTTTCATCAATCATAGATGGAATGGAATCTAAGTAATGCGCAATATTAGGAAGACCACGTCGTTTCGCTTCTTCTAACCATTCATCGGAATATCCATCTCCAGAGAATAAGATGCGAGAGTGTTTTTTTAAGATATCACGACAGATATCTAAAGATTTTTTACGAATATCATCAATGTATTTCAAATTCTGTAATTGATCCCCTATGCGACGCAGGGAATCTGCCACAATGGTATTCAAAATAATGTTGGTAGTAGATGCACTACGACTACTTCCTACCATA
Source organism: Amedibacillus sp. YH-ame6 (assembly GCF_053848845.1). Classification (NCBI taxonomy): domain Bacteria; kingdom Bacillati; phylum Bacillota; class Erysipelotrichia; order Erysipelotrichales; family Erysipelotrichaceae; genus Amedibacillus; species Amedibacillus sp. YH-ame6. The sequence continues at coordinate 10,828 of NZ_JBSPEZ010000035.1, read as the reverse complement.
CGGAATTCAAACTTATTTCCAGTAAAGGCAAATGGAGATGTACGGTTACGATCGCTTGTATCTTTTGGTACATAGGATAAGTTTGCGATTGCATATGGCTGTGTTTCTACTTCGTTCTTTAATTCGTTATCACCCTTACGGAGTTTATCAAAGATGATTTCTAACTCATCTCCCATACAAATAGAGACAACCGCAGGTGGAGCTTCATCTGCGCCTAAACGATAATCATTTCCATAACAGCTTGCGGCCATGCGAAGAAGTTCTGGATAACTATCCACAGCTTCAATAATCGCACTTACAAATAATAAGAAACGAATATTTTCATGTGGACGATCACCTGGCTCTAATAAGTTTTGACCATCATCGGTTACCAAGGACCAGTTGTTATGTTTCCCACTTCCATTTACTCCTTGGAATGGTTTTTCATGAAGAAGACAAGCAAATCCATGTTTTTCTGCTTTCTTCTTCAACACATCCATAATAATAAGGTTTTGATCCACTGCAATATTTACTTCAGAATATAATGGCGCAAGTTCAAATTGACAAGGAGCGACTTCATTATGCTCTGTCTTAGCGTAGATTCCAAGTTTCCATAGTTCTTCATCTACTTCTTCCATAAACGCTTGTACACGTGTTGGAATGCTGCCGAAATAATGTCCACGAATATCCATACTCTTTGGAGGCATTGAACCAAACAAAGTTCTTCCTGTGTGTACTAGATCTTTACGCTTCTGATACATTTCTTTATCTATAAGGAAGTACTCTTGTTCAAGCCCAACCATGGCACTTACGCGTTTGATATCTTTATCTTTAAATAAGTTAACAATACGTGTTGCTTGTTTGCTAATGGCTTCTACCGATTTTAATAGAGGTGCTTTTTTATCAAGTGTTTCTCCATTATAAGAAACAAAGATGGTTGGAATACACAATACGTTATCTCTTAAAAAAGCTGGAGATGTACAATCCCAATACGTATACCCACGTGCTTCAAATGTCGCACGAAGTCCACCACTTGGAAAACTAGAGGCATCTCCTTCACCTTTAATCAATGATTTACCAGAGAAACGAGAGATTGGTTGATCGTATTCACCAGGTTCAATAAAACTATCATGTTTTTCCGCTGTAGAACCCGTTAATGGTTGAAACCAATGTGTAAAGTGAGTGGCTCCTTTTTCCATTGCCCATGTTTTCATAGCGTGTGCAATCGCATCAGCGGTTGTACGATCAAGTGCATCCTCTTTACGAGTTGCAGTCTTCCATTTTGAATATATTGGATGAGGAAGGCACTCCTTCATTACGCTTTCACTAAATAAATTGATGCCAAAATCATCAAAGGGATGTTTGTTTGTCATATTGATACTCCTCCTATACAAGGATTTTACAGTATTTCATAAAAAAAGTATAGAAAAACATAACAAAAATGAAAAAAATAGAAGAAAATAGAAAAATAACTGCAAAAACCCAATTTAAAATAGAAAAAATTCGAAATATTCAAAAAATGTTCATGATTATGTTAAATTGTAGTATGTATGCAAAGTGGATGCAATTTTACAATATTTGTAGTATAATTTGGAATAGAAAGTGTTGAATGCCGCATCATAATAGAGATTTGCATAAATATTGTCATAAGTACGTGGTGAAAAGCATAAAACATACATAGGACAGTAGCAAACTGGATGAGGCATAAAACATCCACAAGGAGGAATATACATGAATTTAAAAGGAACAAAAACAGAAAAGAATTTGAATGAAGCATTTGCTGGGGAGTCCATGGCAAGAAATAAATATACTTACTATGCTAGCAAGGCAAAAAAAGATGGATACGTTCAAATTAGTAACATCTTTGAACAAACAGCAAACAACGAGAAAGAACATGCAAAATTATGGTTCAAGCTATTACATGATGGAATGCCTGATACAGTAACGAACTTAAAAGATGCTGCAGCTGGTGAAAACTTTGAATGGACAGATATGTATGCTCGTATGGCAAAAGAAGCACGTGAAGAAGGATTCGACGATATTGCGGATACTATGGAAGGTGTTTTAGCAATCGAAAAGACACATGAACAACGTTATGTTGCTTTATTAAACAATATCGAAGACGGATCCGTTTTTGATAAGTGCGAAGAAACTACTTGGGAATGTCTAAACTGTGGACATTTACATGTAGGTAAGAGTGCTCCTGAGCTTTGCCCAGTATGCGATCACCCACAATCTTACTTCGAAGTACGCGAAGAAAATTATTAGGATACAATGCGTTATCAGACTTCATAGGACATTGGTTGAACAACCCATCCTATGGAGTTTTTTTTTGAACTTATTCAGATTTTTAATCCTATACATAGGATCATGATATAATGGAAGAAGTGATATGGAAGGGAGTTCACATGCAAATACAGACACGTAAGAAGACATCTATGATGTACAAGGGAATATTGTGTATGATAAGTTTGTGTACATTATGGGGATGTAAAGATGCAAAGACATCATATGCATCGATGTCAAAAGAAGAGTTACAACAAGTATATGATACAAATGAACAAGATGTATCAAACATGAACAAAGATATAGAAACGAAAAAAATGACACTATCGCAATATAAAAAAGATAAGAAGCGATTGACTTCCTTACAGGAAGATATAAAAAAGGCTCAAGAAGAAATGCTAGATATACAAAAACAAGCACTCTATGTGGGGAAGTTTGTATGTAAGGTCAATACTTGTCAGGGAAATCCCAAACATGAGAATTATGGTGATTTTATAGCAATCACGGATACTCTAGTTGAGGCAAGAGAAAATCTGTTACAATTACAAAATGAGGAAGAAAAGTTAGAAGATAAGATAGAGCAAGAAGAAGATATCGAAGAAGTTATAAAAGAGATAGAAACAAAGATTGAAAAGCTGACTCTTGAGAATGAAGAAATAAAAGAACAATTAGGGCAATAATAGCGTAATAGAAGGTGTTGAAAACTAGTATAAAGACTTTGTTTTGACCCTTTATTTATAGTATATACGACAAGTTTATATAAAATTTATTATTTTGTGTTGTAAAATAAATTTAAACGTGTAAAATATGTATCATACATCTGTGAAGAATTGGTAAAGATGTGGATAGAGCGCATAAGTTTTATGTGAAGATTGTATGACAAGGGAAAAGAAGGTTTAAATAAAGATATGGTGAATTTTATACATTCTGTGCTGGGCTTTCGAAAAATGTCCCCCGCACAAAAAATTGCATCCAGTTTTTTATTGGTCATCCTAACAGGTACTGTGTTATTGACGCTACCAATATCGAATGCAGATGGTCAATTTTTAGATCCTATCAATGCGTTGTTCTCAGCGACGAGTGCAACTTGTGTTACTGGTTTAACAGTGATTGATGTTTCAACACAATTCAATTACTTCGGGCAAACGGTTATGATGTTGTTGATGCAAGTTGGTGGACTAGGGTTGATGACATTTATGGCAGTGTTTCTGCTAATTATTAAGAATCGTTTATCAATGAATGAAAAGATAGCGATGAAAGAGATGTTAAATCAAGATAAAGTTTGGAATATGCGTAAGTTTATTCTAGATATTCTATATTATACCTTATTTTTTGAAACGATTGGGGCAATCTTAATATCGTTTCGAATGATTCCAACATATGGTTTGATGGATGGTGGATTCAAATCTATATTCTTGGCAGTATCTGCATTCTGTAATGCAGGGTTTGATACGTTAGGAACCACGAGTTTACAAGCCTATGTACATGATCCACTTATGTGTTTAACAATCATGTCTTTGATTGTATTGGGTGGTATTGGGTTTGCGGTTTGGTTTGATGTACGTGATAAAGTTGGACCATTATTAAGAAGAGAAATTTCATTTAAGAAATTTAGACATAGTTTAACGCTTCATACAAAGATTGTATTATTGGTAACTGTATTCTTGATTGTTGTTGGTGGAGTTGTCATCATGGTGTTGGAGTTTAACAATCCTAATACCATGGGAGATTTTACACTTCCAGAAAAGTTGATGAGTGGAATGTTTGAATCCATTGCATTGCGTACTGCTGGATTTACATCCATCAATTATGCGGGACTACATCAAGGTACAAGTTTGATTATGATGATCTTAATGTTTATCGGTGGATCTCCAGGAGGTACTGCTGGTGGTATTAAGACAACTACATTTGCAGTTTTGGTTATCTATATGATTTGTATGTTAAAGGGAAAAGATCATACGATTGCATTTAAACGTACGGTTGGTAATGGTGTTGTGATACGAGCAATGGGTATCTTCTTCATCAACTTGGTAACTTTATTTACAGGTATTTTCTTTCTTTGTATATTTGAAGATAAGAATTTCTTATCGATTTGTTTTGAAGCAGTTAGCGCATTAGCAACGGTTGGATCGAGTCTTGGAATTACTGGTTCCTTAGGCGTTGCTGGAAAACTCATTATTATTTTAATGATGTATGTAGGAAGAATTGGTATTTCTACTTTGATTCTTTCTCTTACTAGACAAAAGAATTTAGAAACAAATAAGGTTGTTTATCCGGATGGTAATATCATCGTAGGTTAAGGAGACAGGTGTATGAAAAAAACATTAAATAGACAGTATGCAGTATTAGGGTTAGGGATTTTTGGTTCTACAGTCGCAAAGACATTGAGTATGCACAATTGTGAAGTTATCGCAGTAGATAGTGATCCAAAGTGTGTCAATCGAATGGCAGATATCGTAACACAAGCAATGCAGTGTGATATTACAGATATTGATCAATTGCGTGCTGCAGGGATTGCGGATTGTGATATTGCTATTGTTAGTATGGGAAGTCATTTGGAAGAAAGCGCAATGGGTATTATCAACTTAAAAGAGTTAGGTATTCCTTATATTGTTGCGAAAGCAAAAAATAAACGTTATATGCAAGTATTCTTGGAACTAGGCGCAAATAAGGTTGTACGCCCTGAAAAGGAAATGGGAGTACAAGTCGCAAAAGGGGTACTTGGTAAAAATATTATTGATATCGTTGACTTAGATAAAGATTATAGCGTTGTGGAGATTCCAGCTCCAGAAAAATGGATTGGAAAATCTTTAATACAATTAGATTTAAGACGTACGAATGGAATCAATGTTGTTGGAATACGTTCTGTTGATGATGAACATTTGAATATTTGTCCGGATGCAGAATATAGCGTAAAACCTAACGATCATTTATTGATTATTGCGAACGGAAATACATTGGATCAGTTCGATTCACTATAAGCGAAGGGTATGTGTGAAAGCACGTACCTTTTTTTGTATTAAATAAGGGTTTATTTTCATACACTCTATTAGGAGGTTGAGTTATGGTAGAAGTAGAAAATATACAATTAGATCACCATGAGTTTATTGGAATTTATTTAAATCTCCCTCAATATCCCATCCATTTTATTATGTCTACACATTCTATTCTTGCGCAAGAAAACTTCTCCATGGAGCATTTTAATCATGTAGAGAAAGATGTTGCTTTGATTTTGTGTAGTTATACCTTTGGCTTTGAGGGGTTATTAGCAAGTGTTGTGGTGGATTGTAATACACACGCAAAGCATAAGGGTGTTTGTAAAGGAATGTTGGCGAAAGAGGCGTTGATGCTTTGTGAGAAAAATACGAATCAAGCGTTACCGCAAGTTTAAGATACTTGCAATCATAATAGTTTTATTAAGTTCGAGTTTTTTAGCAACTCGATCATTCAATCGTTATATGGAGCCTCAACTATTGGCAATCGCAAAACAACATGCAGGCTTCGCAATCAATAACATTGTAAAAGAAGTTCTAGCAGATATGGAGTTTAATCAAAAGGATATTGTAAATATCCAGAAGAACAATGATGGAACCATTACGAATATTGACTATGATTCCGCAAGGTTAAATCAAATCTTATATACTGCGCTAAATACTATCGATGCATCCTTATTAGCGGCACAAGATGGAAGAAAAGATCCAACTACAAAAGATGTATTCTATGAAGATGGAGTGCTCTATGAGGTGCCTATGGGTTATTTCTCTCATCTTTATTTCCTATATGAAAAAGGTCCTAAAGTAAAAATAAAGATGAAGATGATGAACGATGTGACTGGAGAAATCAAAACAGAAACAAAACCATATGGAATTAATAATACAATGGTGAAAATATCACTGGTTGTGCATGTAAACGCCCAAGTATTAACTTTTTTAAGTACGAGTGAATTGAACAATAAGTGTGAGATACCAATCATAATCCAAGTGGTGAATGGAAGTGTTCCTAATATTTCACCTTATGGGGCTACGAATGAATAAAAGCAGTCTTTCGGCTGCTTTTATGAGCTTATTTACGTAAGGAATCAATATATTTACGAATATTAGATGCATTACTATATGTTTCACATCCATCTTTTGTACATACCACTAAGGTAGGGGCTTGCATAATCGCAAACTTCTTCGTAAGTTCAATATTATCTTCCGCATCCACTTTATCGTATTCTACACCTGCATTATTTAACCATGTAGATGCAATCTTACAATTTGGACAAGTCTTTGTTGTGAAGAGCATGATACCTTCTTCATCAATGACTGGTTTTTCTATTTGTTCTTCTTTTGTATTTGGACTAGCAAATGCTTCTTTCCCAGAAAGGATAGAATGTCCAATATCGTATTCTTTACGTTCTTTGTATTCTTGCGCTTTTCCTTCATTCCAGTTTTGGATAGGTCGATAATATCCTGTTATACGACTCCATACTTCCGTTGGCTTTCCACAAATTGGACATACATATTGTTCACCTGTTAAATACCCGTGAGTCTTACAAATAGAGTAGGTTGGGGATAATGTATAGTAAGGGAGTTTATAGTTGTCAGAAATGGTTTTCACAAGGCTAGCGGCAGCTTTCCAATCAGGAAGCTTCTCACCTAGGAAGGCATGGAATACAGTCCCTGATGTATAGAGGGCTTGTAATTCATCTTGTACATCCAATGCATCAAAGATATCTTCACTAAATCCTACAGGCAAATGAGAACTATTGGTATAGTATGGTGTTCCATCTTGTGTTGCGCAAAGGATATCTGGGTATAGCTTTTTGTCATGTTTCGCAAGACGGAAGGTAGTAGATTCTGCTGGAGTTGCCTCTAGGTTGTATAAATCACCATATTCTTCTTGATAAATGACCAAACGATTGCGCATATGATCCAATACTTCTTTTGTAAAGGCTTGTGTTGTTTTATCTGTTAAATCTTTACCTAACCAGTTGGCATTTAGACCTACTTCATTCATTCCAATCAAACCAATGGTAGAGAAATGATTTTCAAAAGATCCAAGGTAACGTTTTGTATATGGATAAAGACCTTCATCTAATAAACGAGTAATGATATCACGTTTAATTTTTAACGAACGTGCAGAAATATCCATCAAACGATCCAATCGTTTATAGAAGTCTTCTTTGTTCGTTGCTAGATAGGCAATACGAGGCATGTTGATGGTCACAACTCCTACAGAGCCAGTACTTTCACCACTTCCGAAGAAACCTCCAGATTTTCTACGAAGTTCACGAAGATCCAAACGTAAACGACAACACATACTACGTACATCACTTGGTTCCATATCACTATTTACATAGTTAGAGAAGTAAGGTGTACCATATTTTGAAGTCATTTCAAACAATAAACGATTGTTTTCTGTATCTGACCAATCAAAATCAGAAGTTATAGAATACGTAGGAATAGGATATTGGAAACCACGTCCTTGTGCATCTCCTTCAATCATAATTTCTATGAAAGCTTTATTGATCATATCCATCTCTTTTTTACAATCTTTATATTTAAAATCTAACTCTTTACCACCAATGATACAGTTTAGTTCTGCTAAATCATTAGGTACACTCCAATCCAATGTAATATTAGAGAATGGTGCTTGTGTTCCCCAACGACTTGGTGTATTCACCCCATAAATGAAAGATTCAATGCATTTTTTTACTTGCTCATAAGATAAATCATCTGCTTTTACAAAGGGTGCTAAATACGTATCGAAAGAAGAGAATGCTTGTGCACCAGCCCATTCATTTTGCATAATACCTAAGAAATTGACCATTTGATTACAAAGGGTTGCTAAGTGAGAGGCAGGCTTACTTGTAATCTTTCCACTAACTCCACCCAATCCTTCTTGAATCAATTGTTTCAAAGACCATCCTGCACAATATCCAGTTAACATACTTAAGTCATGGATATGTACGTCACCTTTACGATGTGCACTTGCTATTTCATCATCATAAATTTCTGACAACCAATAATTCGCAGTAATGGCTCCACTGTTATTTAAAATCAAACCACCTACGGAATAGGTGACGGTAGAGTTCTCTTTCACACGCCAATCGGTTGCTTTTACATAACTATCAACTAAGTCTTTATAATCTAGAATGGTTGACTTCATATTACGTAACTTTTCACGTTGTCTACGATATAAGATATAAGCTTTCGCTACATCTGCATATCCAGATTCAATTAGTACGGCTTCTACACTATCCTGAATATCTTCTACTGCAATTTTATCTGCTTTAATTTTTGGTTCAAAATGGGATGTAACACGAAGTGCTAACATCTCTATAATACTTGGATGATATTGACGTTCAACTGCTTCAAATCCCTGTGTAATCGCATCACTAATTTTTGTGATATTAAATTCTCTTTCTTTGCCATCTCTTTTAATAACTTTGTACATGTAAGTTTCCTCTCTTTCAAATACCCCTTAACTGTGTGTTTGGTATATATTCCTTTATGATTTCTAGGAATGTGTGAAGTGTATCTATGTCATGCGCATGTAATCCTGGTGTAATGACATGGTCACTGTCGACGAAATTTTGAAGATAATAAGCATCTGCCCCTTGTAGCCATTTCGCAATCTCTTTCATATCTTCTATACTATGAAATTCTTTTACGATGGTTGTGCGAAATTCATAATCCACTGCATTGCTCAATAGATATTGAATGCTTTGTTGGATAGGTGTGATATCGAAGGTGGTTAAACCTATGGTTTCCGCATATCGTTTAGGGCTGTTTTTTATATCCATGGCAACAAAATCCACAAGCCCTTCATCTACAAGATGTTTTAAGGCGATGGGATTACTACCATTGGTATCGAGTTTAATCTTATAACCGAGAGCTTTTACCTTTCGCATAAAAGGTTCTAATCCACTGCTTAATAGAGGTTCTCCTCCACTAATGCAAATTCCTTCCAATATTCCTATTCTCTTTTTTAAAAAGGATAGGATGTCTTCTTGTGCAATTTCTGCTGTATTCTCGGGAAGAAATACCAAATCAGAATTTTGACAGAATGGACAACGGAAGTTACACCCTCCTGTAAAAATTGTACTGGCCATCTTTCCAGGATAATCTAACAGTGTAAGCTTTTGAAGTCCAAAGAGGGATATTGTGGAAGTTGTATCTTCTTCTTCAAAATTACGGGCAGTATCACATAGCTTTTCCAAAGAAGCCTCGAAAAGTGCTTCTTCCTCTGCATCCATATTACTGGTTAACTTCTCCCACCATCTTCTTCTAACTTTATATATTTCGGGAATGATTTCTTTTGTTTTCTCAGTTGTATATAAACAACGAACACGTCGATCTTCTTCACTTGCTACAGTGGTAACCAAACCTTGTTCTTCAAGCTTTTGAACACTTTTTGTAATCGTTCCTTTATCGAAACAACCTTTCAAAGCGAGGTTTTGCATACTGATTCCTTCATTTTCATAAATGAGAATAAGGAAGGGGAGTTGCCCTGAACCGATGCCGTATTCTGCTAGTTTTTTATCGTAATACTTTTGCCCATTTCGGTACAAAAGAGAGATGTTCATAAATAAATAATTGCTGCTTTCCATGGTGTTCTCCTAATGGTTGACAATTCAACTATTATCATATTAGCACATGAAAGTTGAACATTCAACTAAAATAATGCGATGTTTCAAATTCTTAAGAAACCGTTTACAACCACAAGTATCAACTGTTGGAAAGGAATCAAACACGATATATGATGAACTTCATAAAAAGATTATTAATCAGTACAAAATGTCACAAAAAGTCTATACATTGTGAAGTGCACCCTATAAATTGGGCAACTAATGATATGATCACTCCAAAGTGGACAACGTAAATAAATAAAACGTTGCGTACGAAAGGAGTGATCTTTTTTTATGGAAAGAAAAAGTAAATATAGCGTCGAACAAAAAATAGAAGCAGTGAAGAAATTCAAAATTTGTAAAGCAGGAATTGAATATTTAATTAGATTGATAAATATTCATAGCATAGATATCTTAAGAACAGATAAAATAACTATTATTTAACGACGCTAAAAAAAGAAATTATAAGTAAGGTACTAATTGATAATCGCTCTTCTATATCTGTTGCTTTGGAATATGGTTTATCATCAAAAGGAATGATGAGTAACTGGATTAAGTCGTATAAAGAGAACGGATATGTTATAGTAGAAAAACCTAGAGGGAGGTCACCTGCTATGAAAACAAATCAATCTAAAAAAGAATATAAAGAAATGATGCTTGAAAAAAAACAAGTATAATGAAAAACGTATTTAATACCTTGAAGCGGAGAATGAATACCTAAAAAAATTGAGAACTGTGGTTCAGGCAAGGAAGAGTCAACAACCGAAGAAAAAGTAGTGGTGGTTTATGAATTACAGCGAATATATCCAATCTGTATTCTTCTTACGGGTTTGTCAATATAAATGTGTAATTTTTTTACAAATATTTTAGGAAGTGCTAAATCTTAATGATAAAGCCTTCCTTTTTCATTAAAGCATTATGAAAATATACTAGTAATTCATGTAGGGG
>NZ_JBSPEZ010000034.1:0-26597 GCF_053848845.1 Amedibacillus sp. YH-ame6 | reverse complement strand
GGTGGAGTTGGAAAACTTCATCGGATACGATGCATAATTGGCTAAAAATGATGATTTCTCTCTATAAAACAAAAAAAAGAAAAGCAGTACTCGCTATGGGTACCACTTTGTCAACAATCTGAAACAATAGACAACTATTGTTTTTTTATATCTTCATGAAACTGAATGCCTGCGCCTCCAGATTTTTTTACTTTATACATAGCTTGGTCTGCGACGCATATTAATTCTTCAGGATCATTACCATCTTCTGGATAGCAAGCAATCCCAATGCTTGTAGAACAATATACCTCTCCCTTAGACAGCTTCCAAGGCATTTGAAAACGATGCAAAATAGAATTACAGAGATTTTTGATATGTTCATGCGTGAAGTTCTCACCGCCAAGTACAGCAACAAATTCATCTCCACCATTACGATAGATGTTATCCTTTAATAAAGGAATTTCAAGGAGAAACTTACCTAATAAAACAAGGAATTCATCTCCAGCATCATGTCCATAATTATCGTTAATTGACTTAAAACCATCAATATCAAAGAAAAGAACATATCCCTTTTCATCTGGTGTTGCATGTTTAATTCTACGTGCACACTCTTCGATTAACATTCTACGATTAGGTAGGTTGGTGAGCTCATCATAATTTGCCATATGGTGAATAAGTGCTTCATACTTCTTGTTGTCAGTGATATCGGCACTACTTACGACATGTGCCATACGACCATCAATCCAGTGAAATGCAGAACTAAAGACTCGAAACCATGATCCATCAAAGGCTCGTTGATAATCCCATGTATATACTTTGGTAGGATTTCCATCTTCATCGATTAAATTCTTTTGGGGACAAAATTCACATTGTCCTTTTTGACCAGGGAACAAAACTTCCCAACATTTACGATTCATAAATTCTTTCGCTCCACCATAGGGTGCGGCCATGGATTTGTTTACATATAAAATGTCATGATTGTTAAAGTCATTCACATAGATATCGATGCCAGTATTATCAAGAATATCTTCTAATGAAGTGATGGCGAAGGAAACTTTATTTTCGTACATTCGATCTTTCACAAATTGAGAAAACAAAGTGATTTCCATTTTCAAGGAAGCAAGAGATGATGCATCTAGTTCAATATCTTCTTCACCAGTAGAACATGCGATAAAACCCAAAACTTGTTTATTCATATCTAGTATTGGATAGATTAGTAAAGTTGCACATCCGAAAATTTCTGACATCTTGGAATCAGAATGCCAAAGACATAGGGCATCTTGTTGATATTCCTTTAGATAGTACTTTTGTAGTTCATGCAATGCGTAACTTTCTTTTGGTATATGAGTATCATCTTTTGTATGTTCTTTTAAATGAAATATATTAAATTGGCTTATTTCATAAATCATACCATGTTCAAAAGAGTGTTCATTACATAATAGGGTTAATAATTCAATGATTTTAGTGCTATCCCAGTCTTTTTGTAAAAGTTCTTCACAGAACCTATTCGCTAGCGATGTTTTGTTCATAGTTGTTTATGATAGTAAAAACTATCATATCCTCCTTCCTATGGATTTATAACTGCAAAAGTATATATGATATAAAGATAGACAGCTAATCTTTATAGTATTGTTTATTGATTATGCGTAATATTTAGTATGAATTGATAATAGTCATTCATATGATAGCATAATTTATAAAGAAAAGGTATAAGGAATTGTTAATATTCCCAGCAAATCAACCGAATTTCGAATAAAAAAGCCTTCAGATAATCATTATCTAAAGACTTTGTTTGTTCTATGGCGGAGAGCATGAGATTCGAACTCACGGTAGCTTTCACTACGCCACCTTTCCAAGATGGTGCCTTAAACCGCTCGGCCAACTCTCCAAGGTTACCTATATTATTTTACATACAATTTATGAAATGTCAATCAAAAGTGAATACTTCATATACACATTTATGTTCTTTATATTGTGAAATAATTAGAGGATTAGAAATTTATATAAAAAATTAAATTTTTTTTAGGATTTTATGAATATTATTTCGTATATAGATAGTAGGAGGTGATTTTGTCCTTTCTTGTCGCAACAGTTATAAAGGATAGAGAAAAAACATACGGTAGGATGAGGTGATTGTATGGAGAATAAAAAACTCATCGTATTGTTTGCGTCATGTTTCTCTATTTTGTTTTCGCTAGGATATTATTTTCTGTTCACTTTAAATACTGGTACTACACAAACATCAAAAGTTACGTTGTATATGAATCAAGTTGGTCTTTATAAGAAGGAAGAAAGTATTACTTCCATGAAGGATAGCTTGAAGAAAGCTGGACTTGATGCATTTGTTTTAAAACAAGATGCATTAACTGCAGTTGTAAGTGGTGTAACTACAGATAAAAAAGCATCTCAGAGTGTACAACAAAAATTAAAAGAACTGAAATATACCTACATAGCGAAAAGTGTTACCGTAGATGATCCCGAAATTGTAAAGTTCATTGAGGATAAGCAGTATGAACAAGCGCTAGATAGGATAGGGAAATGAAAGTAAAAGAATTAAATGAAAAAGAACGTCCAAGAGAAAAAGCATTACAATTTGGTATTCAATCTCTTAGTAATCGCGAGGTAATCGCCTTGCTTCTTAGGACTGGGAGTAAAAAGGGTTCTGCATTAGAATTGGCAGATGAAGTTTTGTCAGCATTTGAAAGTATGGGGAATTTAGGGAAAGCATCCTTACAGGATTTAATGAGTATATATGGTATCAAAGAGGTGAAAGCGATTGAATTACAGGCAGCTTTTGAAATAGGTCGTAGAATTGCGTATGATAAGGTGCAAGATCGTGTAAAGATAGAAAGTCCTGATGATTTAATTAGTTGGTTATCACAAGCGATTGGGTATGAAAAACAAGAACATTTCATTGTTGCTTTTTTGAATCAAAGAAATCAGGTGATTTCATCAAAGACTTTGTTTGTAGGAACACTAACCAATGCGAGTGTTCATCCTAGAGAAATATTCAAAGAAGCTATGCGCATAGGATGTGCGAAGATTATTTGTGCTCATAATCATCCTAGTGGAGACGCCAGTGCAAGTGAAGCGGATATAGCAATTACAAGGAGTATCAATGAATGTGGGAAGATTGTATCCATTCCATTGTTGGATCACATCATTGTAAGTGGAAATACTTTCTTAAGTTTTCGACAAAAACGACTTATTGATTGAACTATTTTCAATTAGCTTATATAATAAATAAGTAAATTAAAGATAGATAGGTGATTGGATGTCGAAATTGAATCGAATACAAAAAATAATCTTAAGTGTGATTGTTGCCTTTGTGAGTATGGGCATCATCTTAAAGGTGATAAGTGGTTCTACTACTAGTAATATAGGTTATGATGGAATTAGCATGTTAAAGTATGCGTTGGTTGATAATCCTACGAAAACAATCAAAGATTGGATGAGTGATTTTTCTAACCTTTGGGCTGTGAACGATGAAAATGATCAACTACGTTATGAACTTAGCAAGAATCCTTCCTATAAGGCATCTTATGCGAATGAAAAACAGAAGAATGAAGAACTTAGTAAAGCTTTGAAAATTGATAGTGATGATGATCGCTTTACCCATTCTTGGGCAAATGTTATTTCGCGCGATCAAACGACTTGGAACAATACGATTACGATTGATAAAGGTAGTAAGGATGGCATGGTAGAGGGATTGGCTGTAACAAGTGTAGATGGTTTGATTGGAAAAGTTGTAAGTTCTTCTAGCAATACAAGTATCGTTAAACTATTGACATCAGAAGATAAATTAAATTCAGTATCTATAAAGGTTCTTCTTGATGATGAAAAATCGAGTGCAGGAATATTGGAACGTTATGATGTTAAAAAAGGAAGATATGTATTAACATTGTTTGATGATAGTACGGAAATAAAAAAAGGAATGCAAGTAGTCACATCAGGAAATGGTGGAGTTTATCCAAGTGGACTTTTAATCGGCACGGTAGAAAGTGTACAGGCATTGATCAATCAAACGGGACAGACAATCTATGTAAAACCGATTGATAATTTCCAATCCTTCGAGTATGTATCTGTGATTGTGCCAAAGGGTGATAGTGAATGACACATGTAATCTTTGTGCTATTATGCTTCCTTGTAGATGAAATTTTAATGATTTTATTTCCAAATAGCTTTCTAATTAATGATCTTCTATTTATATCAAATATTGGATTTTGTGCAATTATGTTGACCGTACGTAAATTTGATTGGATTAATACATGTCTATTTGCATTTGGTTTTGGAATATTTTACGATATTGTATTTGCGAATACCTTTTTACAATATGCTTTTATCTTTACCATTGTCGCATGTTGTTTGCGATTATGGTCAAAACATATGACGGATACTGTTATAGAATCATTAATTCTCTGTATTGTGACAATATTCGCCAAGGATTTTCTGGTATATTTGTTTATGAACCTTCAAAGAACGACAGATATATCATTTATGGACTGGGCAGAAAAGTATGAACTTTTGTCCCTCCTTACGAATGCAATTCTCTCTATGATTATTGTATTCTTAATTCGTATTAAGAATGACTATCTGAAAATGAAGGCAATCCAAGTACGAAAAGGGGAGAAAATCGAATGGTTCAGATTAAAGTCAAAGGAGTAAAAGAGAATTATCATATCATCGCATCTTATGATGATGAAGATGCATTTTTTAATCAGTTAAACGAAAGACTCAATTCATGTCTAATGCTACATTCAGGACGTTTTGAGGCTTTTTTTCATGTTCCTACAACTATCAATATGTTGCGGCTGTTTCGAGTATGTAAGGAATGTTCTACTGTAATTTTGGGTGTGAATTCAACGTCGGGTGTGCAAAAACAAACTCGAATTATTGAACATGATTTGCGAGGAGGAGAAACATATCAATTTTATGAACCTTTGATACTGTTGGGGAATGTGCATAAGCTCGCATATGTTGTAAGCAGTGAATCGATATTTGTACTAGGAAGAGTTATGGGAAATGTGGATTTATTACATACGGATTGTACCTTGTGTGCTTCTTATATAAATGCTAGTGTGAGAATTGGTGATAGTATCTATCAAAATATGACATGTTTTTCATCTTCAAAAGTATATTATCAGGAAAGGAAACTAGAGATAAAAAAATATAAGGAGGAATTACAGTGGGAGAAGCTATAGCAATCACTTCTGGTAAAGGAGGAGTAGGGAAAAGTAGCGTTTGTGTGAATATGGGTGTTGTTTTATCACAACTAGGAAATCGCGTGTGCTTGATTGATGTGGATTTAGGGTTGAAGAATTTGGATGTTATGATGGGATTAGAAAATCGTGTGATTTACGATTTGATGGATGTGATGGAAGGCAGGTGCATGTTATCGCAGGCGATGATTAAAGATAAGGCACAAGAACATTTGTACTTGTTGCCAGCTTGTAAAACTGTACATATAGAACAATTTCACCATGAAGATTTAAAGGTTGTTGTGGAACAATTAATTGAACAATTTGATTATGTTTTGTTAGATACACCTGCAGGAATTGAACGTGGTTTTGTATCTAGTATTGCTTGTGTAAACCGAGTTGTTGTGGTAACCACATTGGATGTGACGGCACTTCAAGATGCTGATCGTGTAATTGGTATTTTGATGAATGAGGGAATGGAACATATTTCTTTTGTGGTGAATAGAATGAATGTGAAGATGATGGAGAAAGGGATTTCTGTTCCTTTACAAGAAGCGAAACAATGGCTTGCAATTGATTTTTTAGGATATGTGTTTGATGATGAGACAATGATCCGTGCGAATAACTTTGGAAAACCTGTGACACTACAAAGAGATACATCTTTATATTCCTGTTTTCAAGCAATAGTAAAACGAATGATAGGAGAAAGAGTAACTTTGCCAAAAATCAAAGAGCGTTCATTCCTTGCGAAGATATTTGGATAATATGCTTATATACATAAACGTCATAAAAAAGCATTGAAATATAAAGATATAGTTTCGATTACCTATATTTTATATTCTGTATATTTGATTAAAGATATTAGGGTAGAATTTAACGATGAAGTAGTGATACTTGAAATATACGTATCACTTTTTTTATGTGTTCAAATGAGAGGGAAACATCCATACTAGTTTTTTTTACTCTGACATGATAAAATAGTGGAAGTGAGGTGAGCGTATGCTAAAACGTTTCTTAAGTAAGGTGGATGCGAAAGTATCTAAAAATATGCTGTTGAAAGTCATAGGCGTACTGCTAATTTTGTTTTTGTTATTGAAGACAGAGGCATATTGGGGAAATTGGATATCTATTGTACAAGCTATCCTTCAACCATTTATTATAGGGTTTGTGATCGCGTATGTAATGCATCCTTTTGTAAAGTTCCTTGAACGCAAAGGAGTACCGAAGAATTTTTCTATCATTGTGATGTGGATTACACTCATTGTATGTTTAGTGGCACTGATTATTATTTTAATGCCTATTTTATATGAAAAAATTAACGAGTTTATGAGTAATATGATTGACGGTGTCGTATGGATTAGTAATCAAATTAAGCATATTGGTGAATTTCAGGATTTCTCTTTAATCGATAGTATTACCAATAATATCATAGCGATGTTGAAAAAGTATGATGATTGGATTCCACAAATTGTTTCTACACTACCCAATATTATGAGTATCGTATTGGATTCTGTTACAAACATTCTATTTTCAATTATCATTGCGATTTATATGTTATTTGATTTTGATCGTATTCGTCATAATGTGAAGAAGGCAATTCTAATATTCGCACCTAATGGAGATCATTATGTTCGTGAAATGGATGAAAATGTCTCTGTTTATATGAAATCATTGATTATCATAATGCTCATAAAATTTGTAGAGTATAGCGCATTTTATTTCTTGATAGGCCATCCTGACTGGGTGATTATCGGAATTTTAACTTCCCTTGGTGCAGTCATTCCTTATTTAGGAGGAACGATTGCAAATAGCATTGGTGTAATCACTGCCTTGACGTTATCGCCTGGTAGAATAATTGCATTATTGGTAGGTATTTTGATTCTTTCTAATGTGGATGCGTACGTGATATCTCCGTTAGTTCATGAAAAACGGAGTGCTTTAGGTCCTTTGGTCACCTTATTTGCGGTGTTTGCTGGTGGTGTTTTAATGGGACCGATTGGTATTATGATATCAGTACCTGTTACAATTATCATTAAGACTTTTATATCCATCAAATATGAACATTCAAAGGAGAAAGCAGATTGTCAATAGACGTCTGTTTTTTTTGTGTTCTATGGGGGGACGATATGTCATATAGTAGAGTAGGAGGGAAGCTATGGAAGATATCAAGAATGTACGAAAAAGAATTAAACATCGTCGGTATGGAGGGATGGAAGAGGTAGAAAAGAAACATTCTTCTATTGTGTTTAAAGTCATGTATCGATTGATGATGCTTGTTATGGGAGTATGTGTAATGGTATTGGTTCTTTTATTGAATCAAAGGCTCAACCTTGTACAAATGCCTGCAGTGTTACAAAACTTTAAAATAGAAGATATTTCAAAATGGCTTCCATTTGAAAATTGGTTTAGTTTAAAGGATGAAGCCGTAAGCGCTACACCTTCGTATTCTCTTTTAAAAGAGAATCATTATGCGAATGGCAGTAATGTTGCATATAATGCATATGATGGTGTGATTTTACATGTACAAAGCAAAAACTCGAAAACATCACTTACTATCAAACAAGATAATGGAGTCATTACTACGTATGGGAATTTAAGTGAAGTATCTTTGAAACAAGATGAACGTATTTTAAAGGGAAGACCACTGGGTACTTATGCCCAATATGTAACCATTGATTTCTTGAAAGATAATAAAACCATTGATCTCAATGCAGCGCTTCAAAACAACCATTAAAATATCCTGGTTATGGCTTCCAGCAATTCTTGTACTACCATATTTGCATATGGGGAAACTTACCTGTTTTATCTTTTTTATATTAAGTATTCATGAACTTTCGCACATTCTTGTGGCAAAGTTCTTTTGTTTGAAAATTGAAAAAATCATTGTTTATCCGTTTGGATTAAGTGCATATATACCCCAACTTGGTTATGGATCAGTATTTCAAGAAATATGTATTATATCTGCTGGTCCTCTTTCACAAGTGATTTTTCCTTCTGTGTTTATACTAATGGTGAAAGGCGGTATGATTTCTCAATCGTTTTATGAATACTTATTGATGATCAATGCGAATATTATGATTTTTAATTTATTGCCAATTTATCCATTGGATGGGGGAAGACTTTTACAAACTTTCTTTCATTGTTTCACACGATATAAAACTGCTCAACGATGTACATGTATAGTTTCATTTCTTATCTTATCATTTGTAATGAGTGTACAATGGATGCATGGATATAGTGCTATTCTCGTACAACTGTTTTTAGCTATACAACTGATTATCTGCTATCGGGATATCCATTATGATTGTATGAAGTTTTATCATTATCGTTATCTACACTCAATCAAGTATCCTCCTATTTTAAACACAAAGAAAGATCTGTATCGCGCTCGTTATAATCTTATGAAGAGTAAGCGAGGATGGAGGGAAGAAGAATCTTGGTTGGCTTCCTTCTTTCAACATCAAAAAAGATAGTTTCCTCTATTGTTTTATGATATAATTTAGAACAGGAGGCAGGATATCTATGAAGAAAATGAAAGTCTTTCTAGCATCGCTCATGAGCCTTTTTATCTTAACTGGGTGTGAAGAAAAAAAGCCAAGCATATGTACTACGGTATATCCTGTACAATATCTTGCGCAGCGAATTGGGGATAAATATGTTGACGTAAGTAATATTTCAAAAAATGATGTAATACAACGTACACAAATAAAAAACAATTATCAAACAACTTTAAAGAAAGCAGATGCACTGTTCTATATCAATGGATTAGAACCATATATGGAGCTTTATATGGACAAGATACGGGCTATGGATGTAGAGATGATAAATCTAGCTACGAAAAGTGCGATTTATAAATTTGAACGTTATACGACAGTTACAGTAGACGGTAAAACTACAGGTATTGCGAGTGCTTATTATGCAGGAGAAGAATTTTCAAGTATAGATAAGTACAATGCAGACCCATTGTTGTGGATGGATCCTGTGGCTATGACAAGCATGGCTAGTGATATACGTGACTATTTAATTGATAAGTACCCGCAGTACGAAAAAATATTTAATACCAATTTTGATGAGCTAGAACTTGATTTGGCTCGACTGGACGCGGATTTTCAAACGATACCAAATGAGAAGATGGATATTAGTTTTGTGTCAATGACACCAAGTTTTGGTATTTGGCAAAGATCTTATGGCGTAAAGGTATATCCAGTTTCTTTATCAAAATATGGTGCACTTCCAACAAGTGATCAATTAACGGCAATTAAAAAACGTATTATACGAGATAAAGTACGTTATATTGCAGTGGAACAAAATTTGCCACAAGATATGAAAGACTTACAGAATACACTCGTCGAAGAGTTGGGGTTGATTCCTGTAACACTACATAATCTTTCTAGTTATTCCAAAGAAGATTTGGATGCGGGCAAGGATTATTTAACAATTATGTATGAAAATTTAAAGGCATTACAAAGCATTGCGAGCTAAAGGTCTACAAGACCTTTTTCTTTTGATAGAGGAGTGTTTGTAAATGTTGTGCAAATGTTATTTTAAGAAATGAAATGTGTGGTAAAATAATAAGAGTATGGAGGATAAGATATGAAAAAATTATTGTTAATAGATGGAAATTCGATGTTGTTTCGTGCATATTATGCGACCTTATATGGAAGAATGATGAAAACTAGTAATGGGATACCAACCAATGCGGTATATGGGTTTATCACAATGATTACAAAAGCTTTGGACATCATTCAGCCAGATCAAGTATTGGTGGCGTGGGATGCAGGAAAAGCTACGTTTCGCCATGATGCATATGAGGAATATAAAGGGACAAGAAAACAATTGGACCAAGAATTGATTGTACAGTTTCCAATTGTTCGTGAATATTTGGATGCGTATGGATTAAAACGATACGAATGCGAAGGAATTGAAGCAGATGATATCATTGGGTCAATGGCTTCTCAACATCCAGAGTTAGATATACATATTTTATCCAGTGATCGTGACTTGTTACAATTGATTGATCCTACAACGGATGTGTATT
The DNA here is from genome assembly GCF_053848845.1 of Amedibacillus sp. YH-ame6. Taxonomy (NCBI): domain Bacteria; kingdom Bacillati; phylum Bacillota; class Erysipelotrichia; order Erysipelotrichales; family Erysipelotrichaceae; genus Amedibacillus; species Amedibacillus sp. YH-ame6. The sequence continues at coordinate 16,382 of NZ_JBSPEZ010000034.1, read as the reverse complement.
TAATGAAAAAAGGGATCAGTGAAATGGAAGTTGTGAATGAACAATCCTTAATGGAATCCATGGGGATTACGCCTTCTCAAGTGATTGATTTAAAAGCTTTAATGGGAGATAGTGCGGATAATATACCTGGTGTAAAGGGTGTTGGAGAGAAAACAGCATTAAAACTATTGAGTGATTATCAAACAGTAGATAATGTATATGAGCATTTAGATGAAATCAAAGGGAAACTAAAGGAAAAATTGGAAGATGGAAAAGAATCTGCCTTTATGTCTAAGTTTTTGGCTACCATTAAAACAGATGCGAAGATACCTTTAGTCGTAGAAGAATTAACGTTACAAGAACCAAGTGAGACATTGCATGATTTCTTTGTGAAATATGAAATGAATACCTTTGCGAAGAATAGTGTGAAAAGTGAAGAAATAAAACGCGTTGGCACAAAGAAGATTGTGACAAGTATTTCGGATATATTATTAGTAGATGATACTGTAGTGTATATCAATGTGGATAATGAAAGCACAAGTGATGCGACATTATATGGGTTTGCGCTTGCACATGAAGAAGTATGCGAATATATAGCATTGGAAGATGCACGTAAAGATGAGAAGTTACTAGACTACCTACAAACTGAAAAACGAAAAATCGTTTATGATGCGAAGAGTTATTATCATGTGTTAAATCATTATGATATTGCTTTCCATGATGTTGCGCGTGATTTGATGTTAGAAGCTTTCTTGTTGGATGGTACACTTTCAGATTATGATAAAGTTGGCGAGAAATATAATTTTGATAGAAGTCTATCCAAAGAAGAAGTGTTTGGTAAAAAGGGAAAACCAAAACTTGTCGATTTTGAGGAATGTGCGCAATTTGCGATGATACAGGCAGAAAATCTTGCGTTGATTCAAAAGACGTTATTTCAAGAACTTCAAGAAAAAGAAATGAAGGGTCTTTATGAAACTATAGAGCTTCCGGTTACGAAGGTATTATATGCTATGGAAAAAGAAGGTGTTATCACAAACGTGGAGACCCTGGATGCCATTGCGAAAAGTACAGCGGAAAAGATTGATGCATTAAGTGCACAGATTTATGAGATGGCAGGAATGGAATTCAATATCAATTCACCAAAACAATTGGCTACCATTTTGTACGATGAATTGGGTTTAAAAGCCGGGAAGAAGAGAAGTACGGCAGCGGATGTATTGGAGAAATTGGTACATGTACATCCAATCATTCCACTACTATTAGAACAACGCAAATATCAAAAAATTTATAGTACATATGCAATTGGATTAAGTAAACATATACAAAGCGATGGAAAGATTCATACCATCTTTAATCAAATTCAAACACAAACGGGAAGATTATCTTCTTCAGAACCCAATCTACAAAACATATCTGTTCGAGATGAAGAGGGGAAAGAAATACGTAAAGCGTTTGTCGCAAGTCCTGGACATACCTTAATGTCTGCGGATTATTCTCAAATTGAATTACGTATGTTAGCACATATGGCAAATGAAGAATCTATGATTGATGCGTTTAATCACAACATTGATATTCATACGAAGACAGCGATGGAAATATTCGATGTTGCACAAGAAGACGTTGATTCTTCTATGCGACGGAGTGCAAAAACAGTTAACTTTGGAATCGTATATGGACAAAGTGATTTTGGGTTGAGTGAACAATTAGGAATTACTAGAAAAGAAGCACATCATTTCATAGAGAAATATTTTGAATCTTATCCTAGTATTAAAACATTCATGGATGAAACGATTCATTTCTGTGAAGAACATGGCTATGTAAAAACATTGTTTAATAGAAGACGCTATATTAAAGAAATAAGCGATAGTAATTATATGATGAGAGAGTTTGGGAAAAGAGCTGCGATGAATGCGCCGATTCAAGGAAGTGCTGCAGATTTAATCAAACTTGCTATGATTCAAATTTATGAAACTATGAAGAAACAACAAGTGAAGTCTAGAATGATTTTACAAATTCATGATGAATTAATTTTCGATGTTTGTGAAAATGAAATTGAAATCATGAAAGAAATCGTAGAAAGTGGTATGCAAAATGCCATGGAATTGCGTGTTCCATTGATTGCGGAAGCAAATTTTGGAAAGACGTGGTTTGATGCGAAGTAGGTGAAAGGATGCCAGAATTACCAGAGGTAGAAACGGTTGTTCGTACACTCGAACATCAACTGCAACATCCTACAATCAAAGATTGTGAAGTGTTGTGGGATAATATCATTGCATATCCAGATGTAGATGCTTTTAAAGCTTCTATAAAAGGGAAATCGATTATCAATTATCGAAGACATGGGAAGTATTTGTTGTTTGATTTAGGCGATATGGAGTGGGTTTGTCATTTGCGCATGGAAGGAAAATTCTATGTACAGCATAAACAAGACCCTTATGATTCACATACACATGTCATTTTCACATTAGATGATGGGCGTGAGTTACGATATCACGATACTAGAAAATTTGGAAAAATGTATTTGTATGAAAAGTTAGATAATTATATGATGTATCCATGTTTTCAACATATTGGTATGGATGCTTTTGATGAACGAATTACGGCAGATTACTTATATCGGTTGTTGCATAAGAAACAAACTGTTTTAAAGGCAGTGTTATTGAATCAAGGTGTAATAGCTGGGATTGGGAATATATATGCAGATGAAATTTGTTTTGCGATGAAACTACATCCAGAAACAAAGATATCAAAACTTAGAAAAAAAGATTTTGAACAATTGATTTATGAAACAAGAAGAATTTTAGGTGGTGCCATTAGAGCAGGAGGAACAACCATTCGTTCATATACATCTTCACTTGGGGTGGATGGACGTTTCCAATTGGAACTAAAGGTACATGCGTTGAAGGGAGAGGCATGTCCGCTTTGCCAGACACTGATTCAAAAAATAACAGTGGCTACTAGAGGAACCTATTTTTGTAAGACATGCCAAAAGAAACGATGAAGAAAATTGCGATAACAGGAGTGATGGGGGCAGGGAAATCAAGCGTTATTGAAATATTAAAAGAGTATCAATATATTGTTTTGGATTGTGATCGTATGAACGATGAATTGCTTTTAAAGGGTCATAAAGGATATGTTGCACTCGTTGAGGTGTTTAAAGATTCCATACTAGATGAGCATCAATGTATCGACCGTCAGAAAATGAGCAATCAAATATTTACAAATCAAGAGCATAAAAAAATTGCAGAAGGTATTTTACATCCGTTCATCAAAGAAGAAATTCAAAGACAATGTAAGGAACATGAACAAGAGGACATTGTGTTTGTAGAAGTTCCTTTGCTCTATGAAATTGGTTGGGAAAGCAATTTTGATGCTACTTGGGTAGTAGCTAGTGAAGAAGAATACTTGCTAGAACGCCTAATGAAATATAGAGGAGTCACAAGAGAAGAGGCAGTTAGAAGACTACAACATCAAATGTCTCAAAAAGAAAAAGTAGAAAAAGCAGATGTTGTTATATGGAATAATTCAAATAAAGAAGATTTAAAACAACAGATTTATGATATACTTGTAAGTATTGTAGGAGTGAATAAGTATGGTAAGAAAAGAGGAATCTTGTAAAATCGAGGTACAAGGAGAATGGACAATGGAGCGCTATGCTTCTTTTCAAATGTTGTATTTTCCTTTGATTAAAGAAGATGCAGCAAATCTTTATCATACCTTACTTGCGATAGGTTCTCGTCCTTCCAAAATTAAAAATCATATCCTAATTCAAAAGATTTGTGGAACCAGTATGGAAGTGATGGAAAAAAGTAGACACATTTTAGAACAGTATCTACTTATTAAAACCTTTTATGATGGAAAGAAAAATACATATCTATATCAAGTGTTTATGCCAAAATGTGGAAATGATTTCCTTCGTCACGAAGTCTTTGGAAGACTATATATGAAAGAAATGGGGAAACAAGTGTATGAGTTTAATAAATTAAGCTTTGCACACGCCATCGAAGATAAAAGTGAATATCAAGATATTACCATTCCTTTTGTGAATGCCTTGAAAGATACGTGGAAAGATAATGAAGAAGAACAGTTTCATTCTATGAAACCAAAACAAGATATCTTACATCATAACGATATTCCATTAAGTTTCAATTTTGATAAGTTTTTAAGTGGATTCTCACAAACAATTTTTCCAGCAACTGCAAGAAATGAACGAAATCTTAGAACCATTGGTGAACTTGCGACCATACATGGTATCGATGAAATGGAAATGCGTAAGTTGGTAAGTAAAAGTATGAACTTAAAAACAAACAAATTAAACATCGATGTCTTAAAGAAGAAAGCAAGAGATGCAAAAACCATCTATAAAGATCAGGAGAATGGGAATCCTTATAGTGTTCCCCCTGTACGATTTCTACAATCCAAACAACATGGTGTGGAAGTTAGCAAATCTGATAAATATTTAATTGAGACATTGATAAGTGATTTCAAGATGAAACCAGAAGTTGTTAATGTGTTGGTAGAGTATGTGCTCAATGTAAAACATATGCAGTTTCCAAAAGCATATGTAGAGAAGATAGCAAGTACTTGGGTTCGCCTAGAAATAGATACCTATGAAAAAGCACTTGCACATATTGAATCTGAGAAAAAAGAACCAGTATATGCAAACTCATCAAAACCAAAAGAATTGCCAAGTTGGTACCAAGATCAAAGTAGCATCGATACAGGTATGGAAGACTTTGATGAGAAAGAATTGGAAGAAAAAATCAAACGATTACGAGGTGAGTAAATGGAAAAGGTAACATTTGCCTATGAACTTGATGAAGTAGCAAAAAACAACAAAGAAAAAAAAGTTCAACAACTGATGGAAAACCCTTATGTACAAGCATGGATAAAAAAATATCACAAAGATAGAGATTTTGTCTATCAACATAGCGGGAAGTTTTCAGACTATTGTGATGTGATGGAAAAATGCGAAAATTGCAAAGGGCTTGATTTTTGTCGTCAACCATTAAAAGGACAAAGATTATTACTTCATTTAGATGGCTTTTTAATGAATACGCTTTGTACATGTAAGTATGCGATGAAGGAAGAAACAAGAACATTACATCGTCAGTATTTTTGTGAAAAAGATATTGCAGACATGTATTTTGATATTGATATCGCCCATATTGATTTGTCAAAAGAATCGAAAGAATATCGTGGGATGTACAATAAAGTAATCGATTTGTTTGAAAAAGACCATACAAAAGGGATATACTTTTCAGGAAAACCAGGAGCTGGAAAAACATATTTGGCAGCTGGTGTTGCGAATAAATTTGCGAAAGATAAAAAACGTGTTGCCTTTGTGAATGTTCCTAAATTGATTGCGGACTTGAAGATGATGTTTCATGATCATGAGGGGATGGAGTCAAAGCTAAATCGTATTAAAAAAGCCGATGTTTTAATCTTGGATGATATCGGTGGAGAAAGTGTGACTGCATGGAGTAGAGATGACATTTTATTGCCATTGTTAGATGCTCGCATGGAACAAAAGAAAATGACGATATTTACAAGTAATTATTCTATGGAAGAGCTAAAACAAAGACTTGCGATGACCAATAACAAAGCAAGTGAACCAGTGGCTGCAGAACGCTTGTATGAGCGCATGAAAACGCTATCTGATGAAATTTTTGTAAAAGGTGAAAGTAGAAGAAAATAAAACTAGTAAAAATTGTAAGAAAATGTTATCATAATAACCGTGAATGGAGGAATTTCTATGGTAAAACGTATTGGTGTTCTTACATCTGGTGGAGATGCACCTGGAATGAATGCTGCAATTCGTGCCGTCACAAGAGTCGCACTGAATAGTGGGATTGAAGTTTTTGGAATTTATGATGGTTACAAAGGCATGGTAGAAGGGTATATTGAACCTTTAACAAAGGCCAGTGTTGGAGAAATCATCGATCGTGGAGGAACGATTTTAGGATCTGCTCGTCTACCTGAATTTAAAGATGAAGAAGTGCGTAAGAAAGCAGTTCAACAATTAAATAAGCGTGGAATAGAAGCTATTGTAGTAATCGGAGGAGATGGTTCTTATCGAGGTGCTCTTGCGTTAACGCAAATGGGTATCAACTGTATCGGGATTCCTGGTACAATCGATAACGATATCACTTGTACGGACTTTACAATAGGTTTTGATACTGCACTTACAACCATTGTAGAAGCAGTCGATAAACTGAGAGATACATCAAGCTCACATCATCGTTGTTCCATCGTAGAGGTTATGGGAAATCGTTGTGGTGACTTGGCTATTTGGTCAGGGATTGCTTGTGGTGCTGAAATTGTGATCACCTCTTCTACAGGTTTTGAAGAAGGCGAAGTATTGGAAAGACTTCGTGATTTTGATTTAATCAAAAAGAAACGTCATGCCATCGTAGTCATCTCTGAGAAGATTACGGATGTTCATCAATTTGCGAAAAAAGTAAGTTTAAATACAGGGTTCTCTGGTAGAGCGACCGTATTAGGGCATGTTCAAAGAGGTGGTTCACCAACTCCGACGGACCGTGTACTTGCGTCAAGAATGGGTGAAAAGGCAGTTGACTTGCTGATGCAGGGTATTGGAGGACAATGTGTCAGTATAAAAGATAACCAGATTGTATCTGTGCCTATCGAAGAAGCACTAAATACACCGAGAGAATCTCGTAAGAAATTCCAGAATTTATTTGATCGTCTGGTATAAAATTTCTTTAACTGGGTATGTATTAGGTAATTAGGAAAGGAAACTTATATGTTAGAAACAAAAAAGACAAAAATTCTTTGTACAATCGGACCAGCGTCTGAAAGTAAAGAAATGATGACAAAGCTAGTTGAGAATGGAATGAACATTATTCGTTTAAACTTCTCACATGGTGATTTTGAGGAACATGGAAATCGTATCAAAAACATCCGTGAGGTTGTTAAAGAAACTGGAAAAAGCATTGCTATCCTTTTAGATACAAAAGGTCCTGAAGTTCGTTTAGGAGAATTTGCGAATGGTAAAGAATCTTATGAAAAAGGAGACATTGTTTCTCTAGTTCGTGAAAACATGTTAAGCACACATGAAAAAATTCATGTACAGTGTCCTGAAATTTTTGATGATGTACAGGTAGATGGTACTATCCTTATTGATGATGGGAAATGCCGTTTAACAGTAATCGATAAAAAAGAAGGGGAACTTGTTTGCCGTATTGAGAACCCTCATGTATTAAAGAGTAAAAAAGGATGTAACATTCCTAATGTGAAACTTACAATGCCTTTTATCTCTCCAAAAGATGATGCAGATATCCGTTTTGGATGTAAAATGGGTGTTGATTTTATTGCAGCTTCTTTCACAAGAAGAAAAGAAGATGTATTAGCAATTCGTCAAATTTTAAAAGAAGAAGGAAGAGAAGATGTTCAAATCATTCCTAAGATTGAAAACCAAGAAGGTTTCGATAACCTAGAAGAAATTTTAGAAGTTTCTGATGGTGTTATGGTTGCTCGTGGTGACTTAGGGGTTGACGTTTCTTTAGAATTAGTTCCTATCTATCAAAAGAAAATTATTAAGACAGCAAATGCATTAGGAAAACCAGTTGTAACTGCAACTCATATGTTAGAGAGTATGCAAGGAAATCCTAGACCTACACGTGCGGAAGCAAGTGACGTAGCAAATGCTATCCTTGATGGTACAGATGCAATCATGTTAAGTGGTGAATCTGCAGCTGGTGATTATCCAGTGGAAGCAGTTCAAACAATGGTGAAAATTGCAAAAGCAATGGAACCAACACTACCTTACCAAGATCGTTTAAAAGCTTCTATTAAGACTAGCCAGAGAACGAAAAACGATGCGATTGCTATTTCTGTAGCAGATACTGCAATGGCATTAGACATTGCTGCTATTGTTGCATTTACACAGAGTGGTAATACAGCTCGTCGTATCTCTAAATTCCGTCCTGAAGCTCCAATCATCGCTGTAACATTCGATGAAAAGACACAACGTTCTTTAGCAATGAACTGGGGAGTAACTACTGTATTCTCTAAAGTTGCTAATGATGAAAAGAATGAAGTTGAATTAGCTCGTTCTATCGTTAAGGAATTAGGAGTTAAAGTTGGAGAAACTATCATTATCGTTGCTGGATATCCTGTAGGATGTGGCGCAACAAACGTAATGAAAATTATCGAAGTTAAATAGAAAATTGGATGTGAGTAAGTCACATCCTTTTTTTATCAAATTATGCAAGAAAAATGCAAGAAAATTGCATGTTCACTGCAAGGGATTCTATGGTAGTATTATATTGTGAAAAGAATGTAGGAATTGCAGTTTATGGCTAAAGGGGGAATTGCATATGAAATTTTTTTCTAAATGTATGAGTGTATTTAGTGTTCTATGTCTTCTTGTTGGTTGTTCATCAACTTCTATCAAGCTGCAAAAAGAATCTTTTCTTGTAGAATTGGGTAATCCAATCAGTGTTGATGCTAAAACATATTTGGATAAAGACAGTGATAAATCACTCCTAAAAGAAACAACCATAACGTTTGAAGTGAATGGTTTGTACTCGGTGGATAAACAAAAGAAGATTCTCACAAGTACTACAGGTGAGTATTTACCTGTAGGAAAGTACCATGCAAAAGCGCGGCATGGTAAGAGTGAGAAAGAATTTGTTGTTGAAGTGAAAGATACAACTGCACCTAAGTTCATTGATTTTAAAGATGAAATTTCAATTGAAGTTGGATTAGAGGTTACATTAGAAGATTACTTTAAAGCGGAAGATTTATCTCAAGTTACAATATCAATAAATAAGGATAAATTGGATCTAACAAAAGAAGGGTCTTATGAACTCCAAGTTACAGCAACTGATCAGTATAAGAATAAAGAAACAAAGAAAGCTACTATAAAAGTAACTGGGAAAGAAGTTGTGAAAGAACCTACGGAAGAAAATACTAACAACAACACAACAAATAACGCAGGAGGAACTACACAAGGCAACAATGCTCAAGCACCATCAAATGGATCTAATTCAAACACTGGTGGGAGCAATACACAAGCACCTTCACAACAACAACAATCGACACCTAATGTATGTACACCTAATGGAACATATGCTCCATTGGGTAACTCAGGTAGATGGTTTGATTCGAAAAACGAAGCAGATACATGGGCATCAAATTATATCGATGGACAATCTAAACCATGGAGGTATTTCGGATGGCATGCGTGGACTGTGGAAGATAGTTGTGGAGAATCAAGGATCGATATTTGGACAATTGATTTTTATTAAGAGCTTTAGAGCACTTTTATCAAAATGATAAAAGTGCTTTTTATATGAAAGGAAGTGATGATATGAATTGTTATAATTGAGGAAGATTACCAGCCAAGCGAATCATTAAATAGATAGCAAAACTATGTTTTTAAAAGAAACAATCAATGATCAGTCTAGAACTGGTCTTTTTTATTGGAGGAAAATAAATGTTAAAGCAATTTAAAAATAAAATTAAAAAGTACATGCTTGTGTTTGTTGCATTTCTATCGCTGTGTACTGGCATCAGCTTGCCTACCAAAGTGAAGGCTGTGTCTCCCAATATTACTGCAGGAGCCTATACAGGCTACTCTGTTAATGTTATGAATTCTGATGGAGTACATTCAGAATGGAACGCAAATTATCAAGCAATTTTAATTGATGGAGAATATGGTTTTTGTGTACAACCAGGTTATGTATTAGCGCCTGGTAATGATTTTACCCCATCAGCTTATACTAATAGAAATATATCAATTATTGCTTATGAAGGATGGGTACGATCTAATCATACAATGGAAGATTACTTAGCTACACAATTCATGATTTGGGAATCATTAGGTGGTCGAATCACTTCCACTAGTTTCTCTTCGTATGCTTCATACAAAACAACCATTCAGAATAAAATCAATCATCATAACGATCAACCTACATTCAATACAAATGAGATTTCTTTAAATGTAGGAGAAAGTAAAATAATAACCGACACTAATGGCGTTTTCCATCAGTATACATTAACGAATGATGGAGGATTATCTATTACTAAAAATGGCAACTCCCTAACTATAACAGGGACAGTTGATTCCCCTGACAATGCAACTATCGTTTATCAAAAAGTGCCTGATGCATGTGTAGGTACAAGTATTATATATACGAAAGCGGGCTCACAAGATGCTGCAAAGTTATATGTTAGTGATCCACTTAAAATGTATATTGATGTAAAAGTAAATAAATTTGGTTCTTTAAGCATAACTAAACAAGACGACTTAGGAAACAATGTACCTAATACATCATTCAAGCTTTCTAAGAATGCTGATATGAGTAGTCCAATAGGAACTTATACAACAGGCGCAAATGGTATTGTTGTTGTGGATCAGTTACTACCAGCTACTTATTATGTACAAGAAGTTAGTGTTCCTGGTCATCTTGTTTTAGATAGTACAATACGTAGTATTGATGTAAAACCAAATGAAATATCTTATTTTACTGCCAACAACAATTGGAAGCGTGGCTATATTCAGGTTGTAAAGAAAGATAAAGATACTGGGAAAACAGTTGTAAAAGCGAACACTACATTCTCTATTTATAAAAGTGATGGAACATATGTTCAAGATATCACTACGAATAACGATGGTACAGCAAAGACAGGGCTTTTATTATATGGTGATTATTACTTGCTAGAGAAAACAGCTCCTGATGGATATATTATTTCTTCTGATAAACTACTCTATACAATTAGTGAAGATGGTAAGACATATTCTCAAGAAATTTCAAATAAACGAGTTACTGGTACAATCAACATAAAAAAAGAAGATGGAGTAACTGGTTCTGTTCCACAGGGAGAAGCAACCCTTCAAGGTGCTGTCTATGAGCTTAAGGCAAGAACACCTATCTTAGATCCTGCGGATGGAAGTGTGAAATATGCAAAGGATTCTGTAGTGGATACACTTATAACGGACAAAAATGCACAAACTTCTGTATCCAATTTATATCTTGGTGAGTATTATTTGAAAGAGAAGACTCCAAGTGAAGGGTATACACTAGATCCTACAGAATATGATGTGACATTATCATATGAAAATCAAAATGTGAGTGTCATTACGAAGAATCAAACTGTAAAAGAAAAAGTGATATCACAAGCATTTGAACTTATTAAAGTTTCTGATAATGGATCTGGAGAAGCAGATTTGCTTGCTGGAGTAGAGTTTACCGTGAAATCGAAGAAAGATATCGATGCTTATGGAAGCTGGGAGAAAGCACCGATTGCTAAAAATGCGCTGGGGAAAACAACTGCAGTACTTGTGACTGATAAAAAAGGATATGCAGTAAGTGAAGAGTTACCATATGGGGATTATGTTGTTCGTGAAACTAAAGTGCCGGCTGATCATTCTAAAGTACCAGACTTTCATATTAAGGTCGATAAAGATTCAAGAACTCCCCAAGTGTGGCGTGTATTTAATGATGTGAAATTTAGAGCAGTTGTATCCATTGTAAAAAAAGATGCGGATAGTGATAAAATCATCACTCTTTCAGGTGCTAAATTTAAGATTAAAAATCTTGATAAAGATGAGTATGTAGGACATTGGGTGTGGAATCCACTTCCTCATTATGTAGATAGTTGGACAACTGATAAAAATGGTTCTGTTATGACAGATGATGTATTGGATCCTGGAAATTATCAATTGGAAGAAGTAGAGTCTCCGAATGGTTATCTATTGGCAAAACCAATCAAGTTTAAAATCTCATCGAGTGGTGTGTTTGAAACACTGCCTGATGGAACAACACCTGTTATTACAGTTGTGGTGAGAGATAACAAACCAACAGGGAAAGTAAAGCTTAGTAAAGTAGATAAAGAAACTAGGGAAGTTTTGTCTGGGGTTCAATATCAATTAACTGCCACAGCAGATGTTCTTGACCCAGCGGATGGTTCCATTATTTATAAGGAGGGATCTACTATTTCCATGGACATCAGTGAAAATGGGTATTATTTAACGAATGAACTTGGTGAAATTGAAATAGAGGGTTTGCCATTAGGAACGTATGCTTGTAATGAAACAAAGGCTCTTGATGGATATGTAAAAGATGAAACTACGTATATCTTTGAATTAACGCAAGAAAACAATACACAAGAAGTTTATGTACACGAGCTAACATTAGAAAATCAGAAAACAAAGACTGAAATTTTAAAATATGATATAAACAACCATGCGCTTGAGAATGCTCATTTACGATTGGTTGATGAAGATGGTGAAATTGTAAAAGAATGGGTTAGTAAGAAAGGCCCTATGAAATTAGAAGGATTACTTGTTGGTAAAGAGTATACGCTTTATGAAGATGAAGCACCTGAGGGGTATGTGATTTCTAGACCGGTTACGTTTACTGTTGATAATACGACAAAGGTTCAAGAAATAAAAATGTTTGATAAACAAGTAGGGGTGAGTAAACTGGATGAAGAAAAGGAACACTTGGAAGGGGCGAAGTTACAAGTAGTCTCTGCTAAGACAAAAGATATTGTTGATGAATGGGAGAGTGATGGGAAGGAACATATGATAAGAGGTTTGATAGAAGGGAATCGTTACATTTTAAAAGAGATAGAAGCACCTCTTGGGTATGAAAAAGCAAAAGATATAGAGTTTACAGTGAACGAAGATAAAGAAATTCAGAAATTAGTAATGGTTGATGTACCTATTAGGGAAAAGATATATATCAAGAAAATAGATGGAGATACAAAAGAAAGCATTAAGATGAAAGAATTTGAGTTTACCTTGTATAAAGATGAAGGATGTACACAAAGATTGCGTAGTGTTGAGGCAGATCAAGAACATGGGGTAGTGGAGTTAGAGTTACGTTATGGTGAATATTGGGTGAAAGAAAGCAAAGCACCTAAGGGATATCAATTATCGAGTGATGTGTTACATATCAAGATCGACGAAAATGGCGTATTTTTGAATGGGAAGAAGTTAGTAAAAGAAGGGGATTTATATGAAATTTTATTTGAAAACTTTAAAGTGATTCAACCAGTTGTTAAGACGGGTGATGTACATGATGATTTACAGAGGGGAGTGTTTGTGATGGCATTGGGTGTTTCCTTTTATGGAATATTGTTTTCATTAAAAAGGTTAAGGGAAGATATTCGTTAGGATTCATAAAAATGAAAGAAAAAATACATTCTATAAATATAAGAAAATTTCAATTTTAAGGAAGAAAAATGAGAGAGGATATGATAAAATAAAAGCATAATCTTAAAGGAGGACAATAATGAAAACATTTATTGGAGTAGATTTAGGCGGTACAAATGTACGTGTCGCAAAAGTAGATGAATCTGGAAACATTTTACAGATTGTAAAGGAAGCTACAGAAATTGGTAAGGGTGTTGAACATGTGGTTCAAAAAATGATCACTATGATTGAATCCATCGATGGTTACCAAGAATGTAGTGGTATTGGAATGGGTGTTCCAGGTCCAGTGGATACAGTTGCTGGGAAGATGGTGTTGGCTACAAATCTTCCAGGCTTTGAAGGATATCCAATTGCGAAGAGAATTGAAGAACATTTCCATATTCCTGCTTATGTTGATAATGATGTAAACGTTGCAGGTATGGGTGAGGCTTGTCTTGGCGCAGGAAAAGGTGAGCATGTAGTATATTATGCGACAATCTCTACTGGTATTGGTGGAGCATTGATCGTGGATCAAAAGGTAGTTGCAGGTAAGAATGGACATGCAGGTGAAATTGCGAATATCATCATCGATCGTAACCGTGAGAAAGTGAATTATTTAAATCAAGGTGCTGTTGAAAATGAAGCAAGTGGAACTGCGATTACTCGTAAAGGAAAAGCCATGTTTGGAGAAGAAGCAATTGCACATGCCGGAGATGTATTTGATTTGGCTAGAAAAGGGAATGCCGAAGCTATAAAATTGTGTGATGATATTGCCTATGATTTAGCTGTTATGTTCTCTGTTATTGCACATGTAGCAGATCCAGCAGTCTTTGTACTTGGTGGTGGTGTTATGAAAGGGAAAGATGTTTTCTTTGATAAGATGGAAAACTATTATCGTACGATGATTCATAAAGGAATGCAGACAGTTGTATTTAAAGAAGCACAATTAGAAGAACCAGGAATTGTTGGTGCAGCAATGTTACCAAGTGCTTATATTGATTAAGATATAAGCACCATTAGAAGGAGATAGAAGTCTATGAATAAAGAAATTATTCAGAAATATGCAAAATTAGCAGTTTGTAAGGGAGTCAATGTACAAAAGGGACAAATTTTGATGATTAACACAAGTGTTGAAGCTATTGATATGACACGTGCATGTGTGGAGGAAGCTTATAAAGCAGGTGCAAAACAAGTTGTGGTTAACTACATCGATGAGTGTGTAAGACGTTCACAATATCTATATGAAGATGAGGAAACACTTACGAATATCAGACCTTTTGTGATTGATAGTAAACTTACGTATTTTAAAGAAGGTGCTTGTATTCTCCATATCATTTCAGAAAAACCTGGAATTTTTAAAGGATTGGATGCAGAGAAAATTTCAAAATATCAATTCGCAATGTCAAAGGCAGGAAAAGAAGTTCAAGAATATACAATGTTAAATAAAGCACAGTGGTGTATTGTTGCAGTTCCAAATGTAGAATGGGCAAAACAAGTGTTCCCTGATTGTGAAGATGATAATGCAGCTGTTGAATTGCTTTGGGAACAAATTCTACATGCAGTACATGTAGAGGAAGATAATGATCCTGTAAAAGAATGGGATTTATTAGGAGATCGTTTTAAATCTCGTAGTAAGATTTTGAATGATTACGATTTTAAAGCCATGCGTTTTGAAAATAGTCTTGGTACGAATTTGGAAGTAGGATTGCCTGAACATCATATTTGGTCAGGTGGTAGCGATACGAAAGTTGGTACGGATGTAGAATTCAATCCTAATATGCCAACAGAAGAAATTTTTACAATGCCTTTAAAAACAGGAGTTAATGGTGTTGTTTATGCGAGTAAGCCATTGTTGTATAGTGGTGAGTTAATTGAAGATTTCTATATTGAATTTAAAGATGGAAAAGCAGTTAATTTTGATGCGCAAGAAGGAAAAGAAGCATTGGCACAATTGATTTCTTTTGATGAAGGAAGTTGTTATCTAGGAGAAGTAGCGCTTGTTCCTTATGATTCTCCGATCTCTAAGAGTAATATCTTATTCTTGAATACCTTGTTTGATGAAAATGCTTCTTGCCATTTGGCATTAGGGGCAGCGTATCCAACATGTTTGAAAGGTGGAGAAGATATGAGTGAAGAAGAACTTGCGAAAGCTGGTGCAAATATCTCTTTGACACATGTAGATTTTATGTTCGGTACAGGTGATATGAAAATTACGGGTATCACAAAGGATGGTAAAGAAATTCCAGTGTTTGAGAATGGAAATTTCGTTTTCGATTAATACTAAGGATGTACACATGAGTTGTGCATCCTTTCTTGTATAAAGGTTGTAGGCACTAATGGAACATGATATAATCAGTTTGTAACTTAAAAGGAGGGATTGCTATGTTTTTTACAACACCTGTGATCATTGGTATTGTTGTAGTCGTTATTTTATTAGGACTTGTAGGTTGGGTAGTTTCCAAATACAATAAATTTGTTAGCACGAATAATAAAGTAGAAGAAGCTTTTTCTACAATGGATGTGTATTTGAAAAAGCGTTATGATTTGATACCGAACTTGGTAGAAACTATCAAAGGGTATACAAAGCATGAAAGCGAAACACTTGAAAAAGTAATTAGTGCACGTAATATGGCAGTAAAAGCTCAATCCATGGATGAAAAGATTTCATCCGAAAAGAATTTCCAATCTATGTTAGGGCCTTTGTATGCGATTAGTGAACAATATCCTAATCTTAAAGCGGATCAACACTTTGTGAAACTTCAAGATGAATTAAAAAACATTGAGGATGAGATTGCAAATTCACGTAAATACTATAATGCAGTTTGTGTGAAGTTTAATAATCTTGTGGAAATGTTCCCAAGCAATATCTTAGCTGGAATATTTCATTTTGGTAAAAAACCATTATATGAGATTGAAGATGCTGTGCAAAGAGAGAATGTTAAAGTACAGTTTTAGTGATTAGGAATAGCTGTGCTATTCCTTTTTTTCAAAGGGAGAAAAGTGTGAAACAAAAAGTGATGATAGTATAAAAAAAGACAAACCTAAAAAGAAGTTAGTGAAAAATTTAAAGCATTTATCAAAACTCAAGAACAAGGTGGAAGTTGAACAGAAAATATATCATACCCTGATTGTTGAAGAAATTGTAATGCAATATCTGGTGTTAAATTGAATGATTGAAATGGCTTAGGGTTCTGAAAAGATTCAATATCAGAGGGATTAAATGTTTCTCCAGTTA
>NZ_JBSPEZ010000033.1:0-29928 GCF_053848845.1 Amedibacillus sp. YH-ame6 | reverse complement strand
GATTCCCTCATCACCGATTACTGATAATGCCTTTATCTATGATGATCTGCCATTTTAGTGAGAGATTTTATTTTCGCTTATGTTTCATCTTTTTTGAGACATTTTCAAAAACGGTTGACACAAAAACTTTGTGTTTTTGCAAGATTCCTCCTTTTTTCATGAACGCTTTATTCTATAACCTTTTTTATGCATAGGACAAAACTAAATAATGATGTTTTTTTGTTTTAAATATCATCTAATTATTAACAATATCGTGGTGATTATTATGGAAGTACACCTTTATTTCATCAAGTTGTTTACAGGATATAAATAAAACTCCTCTATTTATTAGAAGAGTCAAAAAATTTAATCGTATCCGTAACATTCATATGTAGTTCTTCGAATAAAGCAAGTGCTTGATTACGATATTTATCATGTTCCAAAGCAGCAGGCTCATGAGCATCAACACCAATGATGGCTGTGTTCCCAACTTCAGCCGCAATCTTCCAGAACTCTGTATGTGGATATTGCATAGTATTCATAATATCATTATATTGTGCACCAGCTAAATTATATTCTAAAGGAATGTTAAGTCTTTTTGCGGCTTCACATAGTCTTCTTGATTCGCGTTTCGCAATATCATCAAATACACGGTGCCCTCTCATAAATAAATCTGGATGGCATAAATAAGAATATAATCCTGTTTCCATTCCCTCAATAGCTTCATCTACATAATAGCGCATCATTTCTTCGCTTTCACATGCAGTCCCAAAATAAACTTGTCTTTCATCTGTTTTATAATAATGATTCCCAAAGATAATATAATCGATGCTTTTTTCTTTTATAAAGTTTTTTAACCATGGCATGTATTTGGGAAAGTATTCACATTCCAATCCTATTTTAATTGAAATTTGATCCTTATACTTTTCTCTTAAACTTGCTATGGATGCATAGTAATCGTCGAACTGTGCAAGTTTCATTCGCATATGAGCGACATAATTACTTCCATATTTCCATGGTGTATGATCTGAAAATCCCAGTTCTTTGTAACCATTCTTTATTGCACTTACTACATATTCCTCATCTGCTCCTGATGCATGCATACATCTTTTTGTATGCGTATGATAATTTGTTTTCCGCATAGTACCTCCTTGTTAATTAGTATAAAATTTATAGGTATACTATACCATAAAGTGTAAGAAATTGAAAACGCGTTTTTATTATACATATAGTACAAAAAAAGAAGATTACTCTTCTTTATAATCAACCTTTACTAAATACAACCCTTGGGCTGGCGCTTTATAACGGCATACATGTTTATCCTTCGCATGTAGCATCTGTTCAACATCTTCTTTAGAAATACGATGCTTTCCAGCTTCGATGAGTGTTCCTGCTAGCATTCTTACCATATAACGTAAGAATCCATTGCCTTCAAATATCATACGTACAGATTTATCTTCTTGTAGGATTTCAGCACGTGTTATAGTTTTGATCCTTGGCTTTCTTGGGTCAATTTTATTACTTGTGAAACTTGTAAAGTCATAGGTGCCAATAAATACATTTGCACATTCTTGCATATAGGCAACATCCAAAATCTTTCGATCTTTTCCCATATATTGTTCTAGGAATGGATTGAGTACATCATGCGTAATTAAATAATCATAACGTTTTCCAACACAATCAAATCGTGCATGAAATTCATCATGAACCTTGTCTATCTGTTGAATACGTATGTCTTTAGGAAGAAGGGAGTTGATTGCCTGTCTCCAGTGATCTCCATCAAGTTCTTTAACAGCATCAAAGTGGAAGCATTGCGCAATCGCATGAACAAGTGCATCCGTTCTACCACTCGCTGTGATAGGTGTAGGGGTGCCATTGATCTTCTCTAACGCAAATTCTATCTCTTCTTGGATAGAATGAGTATTGGGTTGTTTTTGCCATCCACCGTATCGAGAACCATCATAACTTACAATCGCTTTGAATCTAGACATATAGCGCAATACCGATAGTAAGTGCTAGGATAACAAAGACACCTACAAGTAATATATAGTCACGTCCTGTCATTTTCAATTGTTTATAACGTGTACGAGGACGATTTGGAATATACCCTCTCGCTTCCATTGCATAGGCTAAATCTTCTGCTCTTTGAAAGGCAGAAACAAACAATGGAACAATCAAAGAAAGAATCGCTTTTACTTTTTCGATTAATTTCCCATTTTCCATATCCACACCACGAGATGCCTGTGCTTTCATTATACGCTGTGTTTCTTCGATTAATGTAGGAATAAAACGTAACGCTATAGAAATCATCATCGCAATCTCATGAGCTGGTACGTGAATTACTTGAAATGGTTTTAATAAATCTTCGATTCCTAATGTAAGTTCTAAGGGTTTTGTGGTGGCTGTTAATATTGTGGTAATCATAATCATTAAGGCTAATCGAACCACAATATATAAAGTCTGTGAAATAGCACCACTATAAATATCCCAGCTACCAATTGAAAATAAGACATCTCCTTGTTTTACTACAATTAAGTTGATAATCAATAAAAAACTTAACATAAATAACATTGGCTTCATAGCTCGCCATAAGAATTTGATTTTTAGTTTTGCTAGAATTGCCACTAGTACAATACAAATGCCTAATACAACATAACCAATGTATCCAGCTGGTAAAAAAATCGCAATCATCATTAGTAACATCGCACATATTTTGGCACGAGGGTCCATTTTATGTATTGGTGAATCTAATGGAAGGTAACTACCTAATGCAATATTATTCATGAGGATTCACCTCTTTTTCAACCGCAGCCGCAAGTTCATCGATATCCAATATCTTTGTGTCGATATGAAATCCGTTTTTAATCAATTCTTCACGAAGACGAATGACAGCTGGTGGATTAATCTCCAATTCTTTTAATATAGAAACATCTTCAAAGAAAGATTGTACATCACACTTAGTTTTCACTTTACCATCTTTCATTACGATTACTTCATCGCAGTAATGAAGAACATGTTCCATATCATGCGTAACAATTAAAACTGTTTTCTTGAATTCTTTATTCATACGTACAAAGAGTGCCATCATATCTTGTGCACCTTGTGGATCTAATCCAGCGGTAGGTTCATCAAGTACTAATACGTTTGGGTCCATTGCTAAAATACCAGCGATTGCGACTCTTCTTTTTTGTCCTCCAGATAAATCAAATGGAGATTTTTCTAAGTAGCTTTCATCCATGCCTACAATTTTTATAATCTCTTTTGCTCGAAGATATGCATCTTCTTCACTTACACCAAAGTTCTTAGGTCCAAAGCTAACATCTTTTGCGATTGTTTCTTCAAATAATTGATACTCTGGAAATTGAAACACAAGTCCTACTTGTTTACGTAAGCTTTTTAAATCTTTTGGTTTTACATTTGCGGTAATGGTTTTATCTAGAACTTGTAATTCTCCACCACTTGGTAAAAGAAGTGCATTTAAATGCTGAACAAGTGTAGATTTTCCACTTCCAGTTTCTCCGATAACAGCGGTTACTTTTCCTTCTGTTATATCTAAATCGATTCCTTTTAATGCTGCATAAGAAAAAGGAGAATCAGGATTGTATGTATGTTCTACTTGTTTGAACGTAATTGACATACTTCATCCACCACCTTTTCCATTGTTGTACATGCTGCTATATGAATATGACATTTCTTCAATGCGTTTGTAAATTTTAATGCGAAAGGGATATCCAATTGAAGCGCAATTAGTTCCTCTTCACGCAACAATATGGTTTCTGGTTTTCCTTCCATAACAACATGTCCATCATCCATGACAATGACGTAATCTGCAGTTGCCACCTCTTCAATATCGTGCGTAATTGAGATGATTGTGATTTTACTTTCACGATGAATTTCTTGAATAAGTTCGTTGATTTCTGCTTTTCCTTGTGGATCTAACATACTAGTGGATTCATCAAAAATCAAGATTTCAGGAGACATTGCTAAAACACCCGCAATGGCAACTCTTTGTTTTTGTCCACCAGATAATTTCGTAGGTTCACTTAACAAATATTTACTCATCTTGACCTTATCCGCAAAACGTTCGATAATCTCTTGCATTTTTTCACTTGCTACCTGATGATTCTCTAAACCAAACGCGATATCATCTGCGACACTTGCACCAATAAACTGATTGTCAGGATTTTGAAAAACAATTCCAATTTTATTGCGTATATCGTACACATTATCAACCGTTAATTCTTCATCGTCTACAAAGATCTTTCCATCACTTTTTTCTAATAGTCCAGTGATCAATTTTGCTATCGTACTTTTCCCACTACCATTATGTCCAATGATTGTCGTATAACTGCCTTTCTCAATATGAAAAGAAACACCTTCTACTGCGTTTCTTTCTCTATCATAAGAAAAGGTTAGATTTTCTACTCTTATCTTTTCCATTTTCATCACCTCAAAGCCTTATTATTATACAACGAATGAGACCGTATTACAAACCCTTACGCTTTGAAAACAAATGTGCATCTTTTTTTCGATATAATTTTCTAGAAACAATGAATCCTTTATTACTTTTAAATTGTTTGTTTAAAAAGTCATAATATGCTCCTGGTGATACAATACCGCTTAAATCAAACAAATTTAAACCTATGACACTTAATATGTTGGACATGAAGAACACACAATTTGTAGAACACACAAAGAATGTTTTTAACTTTCCTTCTTTGATTTTATAGAACAGTGCTTCTGGTGAAGTTCTTGTTACCCTACTAATATAATCATCACAAATGCCTTGAATTGGAAGATTCTTTTGTTTTAATTGTTCATCACTTTCGAAATCAACCAAATTAGAAAATACTTCTAATAATCGTTCATTCAGTAATTTCTTTTGTTCTGTATTCAAAGACACCCCAAAGCTAACTAAAGTTTTCCCTTCATTCTCAAGGCAATTCTTAATATAGGAATCACGTGGCGCGATGATGATTACCCCATCTCCTAACGTACCAAACAACCGACGATTATGAGGATCATAACACCCATAGGATATGACCATCCCACGATACACCAAATCCGCATGTCCAAACATCGCTGGTCCCTTTGCGGCTAAATGAATAAGCACTTCCATATCTACCGGTATATCTTCTTTAATGGCCTCAAATTCTTCTTTGATTTGATCTTCTTTATCTTTGTTTAATAGCGTAGACATTAGATGAGGTGGTATGATTACAGATAAAATTGGAGGTACGGATAATTGTATTTTATGATCTAACTTTTCTCCTGAACCAGTTGGTAATATTTCACGAATCATATCCAGTAAAACATTTCCTCCATAAATAATGAAGTATCCCCCTGTAAACCAATTAATAACTGTCGTATGTTTATCAGGCGCAATCAATAAATAGAAACACATGATTAAATCACCAATCAAGAATAAAATACTATGAATTTGTACGGGTAGTTTATCTTTTTTACGTATGTTCAAAACAATGATTTTTACAATCGCATGAAGCAAAATCCATCCACCCACTAGTCTAGGTAATATCGCATAAAAATATTCTGGAACAGAAAATGAAACGATTAGTACTACAATCCAAATAAGGATATCCATCCATTGTGAAATTCTTTTTTTAATCTTTTTATAGTTTAAGAACATATTAAAGATTTTAATGACAACGACTCCTGAAATACCCGCAACTAATGTAATATAGAGCCAGTTCCATATAGACAAGCTATCAAAAAGAAAAGAGACGCCGAGAACACAAAAAAAAGCGCCACTTACAAACATCGTGAAAAAATTAAAGTGCTTTTTAATCATTTCCCTCATCTCCCTATATCCTCTTATTATATAGGAAAGTAAAAAAATCGCAATATCCTAATTCTATAATTCTCAAGTATGTTTATAGAAAAAAAGAAAACATGGAATTTTCCATGTTTAATAAGTTATCTTGCTTGTCCATCCATCGTAAGTTCCATGATTTGCACGGACTTCATTTACAATGTATAAAATGTTCGCAATCAATTTCACTTCGTCTAGTGGAGCGATATGAAGTACAAGAAGTTCTAGTTCTGTTTCACCAGCACTTACAACATATCCTTTATTGATGATTTTGTTTTTAAAGTTCTCAGCATCCTCAACAGCATCAAAATGAACAGTGTGTTGTACAGGACGTTCGTTTTCGTGAACATCACCTTGTGCACGCATATCTTCCATGATTGCTTTTGCCTTATCTTTTAACTCATTGATTTCTTCTTCTAAAAGATTTGGAAATACTTCCTTTGCATCCTTTACAGCCTTTTTTACTTTCTTTGAAGCATGTTCCGCAAAAGCTTCCACTTTATCGCTTGCTTCATCAATTGCCTCATCAGCGCTGTCTAAAGTGTCTTTAATCTTATCTTTGACATCTTCTACACAACAAGAAGTAGGATCACTGATAGGACCTTCTTCAACTGGATCATCTTCATTTTCTGCTAATGCTTCATCATAAAGCATACCTTCATCAAGATCGATGATTTTTTTCTGCTCATCCTTTTTAATTTTATATGCAGCAAGTGCTGCTGCACCACCAAGAATTGCTAATACAGGTATTATTTTTTTCATATAAGTCACCACTTTCTAATATTATCTTTCTATGGTTATATTGTATCACAAAACCTTATAGTTAATACATGAAAACTATTTTTTTCTACTAATTCCAATACCATCCCCATCTTCTAGGAATTGTGTGTCATAATCATCTCTGGTTTTTAAGTAATCTACAAAGCGTTCAATTTTGCCAACCAATTGACGAAGATTTCTAGACATCTTACGATCGCGATGTTCTACAAACCCATGAAATTGTAAATTATCAGATAAGATATACCCATGTTGTTTCACATTGCCTTCATAACGCTCAAAAAATTTGATATATTGCGCTTTGGCAGCATCGATAAACAACATGTCAAACTCTCCTTCGATATGTGCTTCTAAAGCATCTCCATATAATAACGTGATTTGAGTTGCGTATTTGCTACGTTCTATATATTCTTTTGCTTTTTGATATCGAGCTTCATCTCTTTCGATCGTTACAACGCGTATATCTTTGTCTAACATTGCCATACGTAGTGCAGAATATCCGATAGCACTTCCTATTTCCAAAATAGATTTAATATTGTGTTCATGAATAAAAGAACACATAAATTCTAGCCCATCTTGCATCATAATAGGAACGTTGTTATCGACTGCATATTGTTCCACTTCTTGTATTAAATTATTTGTCTCATTCTCCATTTTATCCATTTACTCCTAAATATTCTTCTAATGTGATTCCTTTACTCATAATCGTAGTCACAACTGTTTCTCCAACATAGCGTACATGCCATGGTTCATACATATATCCTGTAATATTTTCTTTTCCATTTGGATAACGGATAATAAATCCATATTTATGGCAATTTTCTTCTAACCATTTCCCTGCAGGCGTTTCTCCATAATTATCATCGATCGCCCCAATATCAAAACATAAGCCACTCTGGTGTTCAGAGAAACCAGGACGTGCAGAATAACGATCTGCGGCTTCTTTTCCATCACGCGCTACATAGTTATTATATAACGTTACTTGTGTATCATAGGTACGAAAACCGGAGAGTGTTGGTATATCATAACCAGCCTCTTGCGCTTCTTTTTGAAGATTCTGTAGCGCTGCATAAGCACTCGAATCCATTTCTCCAAAACTGCTTGGTAA
Organism: Amedibacillus sp. YH-ame6; assembly: GCF_053848845.1. Taxonomy (NCBI): domain Bacteria; kingdom Bacillati; phylum Bacillota; class Erysipelotrichia; order Erysipelotrichales; family Erysipelotrichaceae; genus Amedibacillus; species Amedibacillus sp. YH-ame6. The sequence goes on along the minus strand of NZ_JBSPEZ010000033.1, from coordinate 22,234 downwards.
ACCATACTTCTTATTCACAATGAGTATGCCATTGATATAGGTAGGTTGTATTTCTTGAGATGTTCCTTGTGTACCTTTTTTTACTGTTACCTTATAGCTTTTCTTAGCTTTATTGCCATTCTTATCAATTGCGGTTACCTCTGCTGTATAACTTCCTTCTTTTGAAGTATTCACATTAGAAGTAACTTGATAGCTCCCTTTTTTTGAACTCTCATGATATTGTAATTCTCCATCTACTGGATCTTTTATAGATTGGATGTTTAATACTGGATGAAACTCACTATCGAATAAGCAGCTTACTTCTTCTTCTTTGAATTCAATACTTGGTTTCTTTGTATCTTTAATTGTAATTTCATGTGTAATTTCCTTTGTTGAGGAACCATCTTTTACTACATATGTCAGTGTCTGTTTCCCAATCTTCATTACATTGATTTTAGGATATGAAGTAATCGTAGCGTTTGTGTCTTCAACAAGGCTTTTTGAACTACTGTTTTGATCCCCATATTCTATCACATCATTCTCAATAAATGTAATGGATGATGTATCTTTTTTTGTTAGTAAATACCCTGCAATTCCAAGGATGCATATAGCAACAATTATACAGATAATAATCATCCTCATTTTTCTTTGTTTCATCTAACATCCTCCTCATATATACCCATAAGTTTAGCACGTTCCATTCTATAGAGCAAATAAGAATAGAAAAAAGCACCATGTATATATACACGATGCTATCTAGATTATTTAACTAATTCAATGATTGCCATTGGCGCTGCGTCTCCGCGGCGAACTCTGGTTTTAATTACACGAGTGTAACCACCATTACGTTCTGCATATGCAGGTCCGATTTCGTCAAATAATTTCTGTAATGCTGTCTGTCCTGTTGTTTCGTTAACTACAACATCACGTACGAAAGCAGCAGCCTGACGACGAGCGTGCAGGTCTCCACGTTTCGCTAAAGTAATCAGTTCATCAACAACTGAGCGAAGTTCTTTTGCCTTCATTTCAGTAGTTTCAATCTGTCCGTTAGCAATCACTGATGTAGCCATGTTACGGAACAATGCTTTACGGTGATCAGCAGTACGTCCTAATTTACGATTCCACATTGGTCATTAACCTCCCTTGCGAGTATTTTATTCGTATGATTTGAAGTTTAATCCCAAATCATAGATCTTATCTTTTACTTCTTTTAATGATTTCTTACCTAAGTTTCTTACTCTCATCATTTCATCTTCTGTTCTTTGTGTCAGTTCTTCAACAGTTTGAATTCCTGCACGTTTTAAACAGTTGTATGAACGTACGGATAAGTCAAGATCTTCAATCATCATAACAAGTCCTTTGTTCTGTACTTCTCCCTGTGCTTCTTTCATCACAGATTCCATATCATTCACAGCTTCATGAACATTTGTCAATAATTCTAAATGATCAATTAAAATCTTAGCACCAAGTGCAATAGATTCTGCTGGAGAGATGGAAGAATCGGTCCAAATTTCCAAAGTAACTTTGTCATAGTGTGCATCCTGACCAACACGAGTTGGTTCAGCATTGTATGCCACTTTTTCAATTGGTGTATAAATTGAATCTGTATAAATAATACCTAATGGTTGATTAGGTGATTGATATAACTGTTTGTTTGTGTCTGCACTCACATAACCACGTCCATTACGAGCTTGTAGTTCCATTTCCAACATACCACCCTCTTCAAGAGTACAGATATGTAAGTCCTGTGTTAGTACTTCTACTCCTTCTGGGCAGATAATGTCAGCCCCAGTTACTTCACCAGGTCCCTGTTTAGAGATACGAAGAGTATAAATCTCATCGTCCTGAATTTTCATAACCAGCGTTTTAATGTTTAGGATGATTGCCGTTACGTCTTCTACAATTCCTGGAATTGAAGTAAACTCATGGTAAACACCATCAACTTTAATTGAAAATACGGCAGCTCCTGGTAAAGAGGAGAGCAAAACACGTCTTAGTGCATTTCCAATAGTTGTTCCAAAACCTCTTTCTAAAGGTTCAAATACAAACTTACCGTAATGTTCTGAATCAATATATTCTTTTACTTCAAAATGTGCACGTTCGAATTTTTGCATAATTACCTCCTCAGTTTAGGTTTACTACTAACCACGTGGTCGTTTTGGTGGACGACATCCATTATGTGGAATAGGTGTTACATCGTTAATCATTGAAATCTCAAGTCCAGCTACCTGTAATGCTCTTACAGCTGCTTCACGTCCAGGACCTGGACCTTTCACATTCACTGAAATTGCTTTCATACCATTCTCTATTGCTGCTTTACCTGCAGCTTCTCCAGCCATTTGTGCCGCAAAAGGTGTAGATTTACGAGAACCTTTGAACCCTAATGCTCCTGCACTTGACCATGCTACAGCGTTTCCGTTTTCATCAGTAATAGTAACGATGGTATTGTTAAAAGTTGAGTGAATATGAGCACATCCACGAGCAATATTCTTGCGGATCTTACGTTTACGAGCGCCCGCTTTTACGTTCTTTGCCATTATTTAATTTCCTCCTATCGTCCTATTTCTTCTTATTTGCTACTGTGCGCACTGGACCCTTACGAGTACGTGCGTTTGTTTTTGTACGTTGTCCACGAACTGGTAATCCTCTTCTATGACGGATTCCACGGTAACATCCGATTTCCATCAGACGTTTGATGTTCAATTGAACTTCACGACGTAGATCACCCTCAACTTTGACAGCATCTACTTCAGTACGAATAGCATTTACCTGCTCATCGCTTAAATCTTTTACACGGATATCTTGACTGATTCCTGTTTTCGCTAGAATTTCTTCTGCTGTAGGACGTCCGATTCCGTAAATGTACGTCAATGACACTACAACACGCTTATCGCGTGGTAAGTCAACACCTGCAATACGAGCCATTTTACATTACACCTCCATTAGTTTCCTTGTCTTTGTTTATGTTTTGGATTTTCGCAAATAACCATAACACGGCCTTTACGTTTGATAATGCGGCACTTATCGCACATTGGTTTGACAGATGGTCTTACTTTCATGCGTTTTCCTCCTTATTCACGACTTATTTATGTCGGAATGTAATACGCCCACGTGTTAAATCGTAGGGTGAAATCTCCACAGTTACACGGTCCCCTGGTAAAATGCGGATGTAATGCATACGGATTTTACCAGAAACGTGAGCCAGAATTTCGTGTCCGTTCTCGAGTTTCACCTTAAACATTGCGTTTGGTAGAGTATCGATTACTACTCCATCAATTTCAATAACATCTTGTTTACCCATTATCTGGATGTTCCTCCTTATTTAATACGGTAAGTATTTCATACCCATCTTTCATGATGACGATTGTATGTTCATAGTGGGCGGCAAGGCTACCATCTCTGGTTTTTGTCGTCCAACCATCGCTCATCATTCTTGTCTGTGGTCTGCCTGCGTGAACCATAGGTTCAATTGCCAACGTCATTCCTTCTTTCAAAAGAACGCCATGACCTGCAGAACCGAAATTTGGAACTGTCGGATCTTCATGGACAGAAGTTCCAATACCATGCCCTGCAAAATCTCGTGGAATGGAATATCCGTGTGCATACACGTATTCTCCTATTGCATGAGATATATCAGTTAAATGATTCCCTGCTTTTGCCATTTTTAAACCTTCATATAAGGCTTCTTCGGTCACGTTCATTAAAGATCGTGCATCTTCACTCACATTTCCTACAGCATATGTCCATGCAGAGTCTCCATGATACCCTTGATAACTGGCACCGATATCTACTGAAACAATGTCACCGTCCTGTAATTTTGTATCGTTTGGGATACCATGTACAACAACGGAATTTATAGAAATACAGGTAGCAGCTGGAAATCCGTACAAACCCTTAAAAGACGGCTTTCCGCCGTTCTTTTTGATAACATCTTCAACGATTTCATCAATCTGTTTTGTCGTAATTCCAGGCTTCATTGCTGCACTTACAGCACGATGTGCAAGCGCAACAATTATACCCGCTTTTCTCATAAATGTCAACTCTTGATTTGTCTTGGCTTTCACCATTCTATTTCTCCAGAGCTGATAGCACATCTTCCCATACGCGTTCAATAGGTTGACTAGCATCAATCGTAGATACAATGCCCTTATCTGCATAATATGCAAGAACAGGAGCAGTTTGATTGCTGTATTCTTCCAAACGTACAATTAGACTTGCTACTGTATCATCTTTACGCTGATACAGATCTCCACCACATTTATCACATTTCCCTTCAATTGTAGAAGGATGTGAAGTAACATGATAGATTTCACCACAATCTTTGCATATACGACGACCTGTAATACGTCCTGACAATATTTCAAAATCGATGTCCAAAGCAACGACTTTATCAATTGCAAGTTCACTACCATTTGCCAATGCATCGAATGCTTTTGCCTGATCCAAAGTTCTTGGATAACCATCTAATAAGAAACCGTTTTTCTTATCTTCTAGTTTTTCTAAGTAACTTTTCACCATGTTGTTAACAACTTCATCAGGTACAAGCAAACCTTTATCCATATAGCTTTTTGCCATCATGCCAAGTTCAGTCTGCTTCCCGATTTCACTACGGAAGATATCTCCTGTAGATATGTGGTTTACATTAAACTTTTCAACGATTTTCGAAGACATAGTACCTTTACCAGCACCAGGTCCTCCCATAATAAGGATATTCATTTGCTTCACCTTCTATTTATCCATAAATCCCTGATAGGATTTCTGAGTTAAGCGTCCTTGAATCTGTTTTACAGTTTCCATAGCTACACCAACAACGATGATAACTCCAGTACCACCAATTCCCATATTAGCTGGTAAATTGATGCTCTTAATCAAAGGTAGTGCATGTGGAAGTACTGCAATGAATGCAAGTCCGATAGCTCCCAATACAGTGATTCTACTTAATACTTTATTGATGTAGTCCTTTGTCTCACTTCCTGGACGAATGCCTGGAATATAAGTTCCTGATTTTCCTAAGTTCTCTGCAATTTTTTCAGGATCAACCTGTAGTTTCGCATAGAAGAAAGTAAATAGAAGAATAAGTACTACATAGATTACAAGACTTTCTGCAGTCTGCATTCCCATAAAACGATCAAGTGTAGTTAACCAACTAGCACTTGGCCAAATCATACGGCATAGCTGTAAAGGCGCTACCATGATGGCAGATGCAAAGATAACTGGAATTACACTTGCGGAATTGATTTTCAATGGCAAGTATGTGTTATCCTTGTTTCTAGTTGTTACTGTGCTACTTGTATATTGAATGGGAATTTTACGTTCTGCTGTATGCATCCATACAACAAATACGATAATTAACAGATAGCATAAGATATATAATCCATAGGCTGCTATACTAGTAGCTGCCATTTTTGTACCAACCATCGTTTCCCATGCAGATTGAAACTGGAATGGAAGACGAGAGATAATACCCGCAGCAATAATGAAGGAAATACCGTTTCCAATACCCTTCATAGAGATTCGATCTCCGATCCATAAAAGGAACATTGACCCTGCAGTTAACAGTGTTGTTACATAAAGGATAGATGCCCATGTATTCCCACCAACAAGTAACGTAGTGTACTGTTGAGAGAACCCATATACTAAAACTGTTGCCTGAAAAAACGCAAGAACAACAGCTAAATAACGTGTATAACGATCGATCTGTTTTTTCCCTGTTGCCCCGCCTTTAGCAAGCTCCGTTAGGGATGGAACAACGTCCATAGACAACAATTGGATAATGATAGAAGCCGTAATATATGGACCAACACCCATCGCAAAGACAGATAATTGTTCCAAGCCTCCACCACCCAGCAGGTTGATCATATTAAACAATGAGTTATTTTCAATACCTTTTGTTAACTCCGTTACATCTACACCTGGAACTGTTATTGCAGATCCAAAGCGAAAGATAAACAGCATGCCAAGAGTAAAGAATACTCTTTTACGAATATCCTTATTCTTGAACATGTCCACAAAGGTTCTAAACATGATTAGATAACCTCTGCTTTTCCGCCTGCTTGTTCAATGGCAGCGATCGCTGATTTAGAGAATTTGTTAGCTTTTACAGTTAATTTCTTTTCTAAAGCACCTTCGCCTAATACTTTGATGCCATCAAGTTCTTTTTTAACTAAACCACATTCCAATAATAATTCTGGAGTGATTTCAGTTCCATCTTTAAAGTTATTTAAAGATGCTACGTTTACAATACCATACTCTTTACGAGTGAAGTTTGTAAATCCGCGTTTTGGTAAACGACGAGCTAATGGTGTCTGACCACCTTCAAAACCTAAACGAACTCCTCCGCCAGATCTTGCGTTCTGTCCTTTATGACCCTTACCAGCTGTTTTACCATTTCCAGATCCATGTCCACGACCTTTACGGAAAGCCGATTCTCTAGATCCTTCTGTATATTTCATTTCATGTAATTTCATAGTTTCACCCTCCTGTTAACCGCGAATTTCTTCTGGTTTTTTACCACGGAGACGAGCTACGTCTTCTACCGTTTTCAGGTTCTGCAATGCTTCTACTGTTGCACGTACCATATTGATTGGTGTACGTGAACCGATACATTTAGATAGAACATCGTTGATACCTGCAAGTTCTAATACATCACGAACTGCACCACCAGCGATAACTCCCGTACCTTCTGAAGCAGGACGAAGGAAAATTTCACCAGCTCCATAAGTTCCAACGATTTCATGAGGAATTGTAGTTCCTACCATAGAAACATGGAATACGTTTTTCTTTGCATCTTCGATAGCTTTTTTAATAGCGTCAGGTACTTCGTTTGCTTTTCCTGTACCGAACCCTACGCGACCTTTTTTATCTCCAATAACGACAAGAGCAGCAAAACGGAAACGACGTCCACCTTTTACTACTTTCGTTACACGGTTAATGGTAACAACGCGTTCTTCAAATTCTTTTTCACGCTGATCTCTTCTTGGTTTACGTTCCATTCGCATAACCTCCTAAAATTTCAGTCCGGCTTCTCTAGCTGCATCAGCCAGCGCCTTGACACGACCTGTGTAAACATATCCTCCACGGTCAAATACAACTGTTTCAATTTTTGCTTCTTTTGCACGTTTTGCGATTTCTGTTCCTACAGTTTTAGCGGCTTCTGTATTTCCACCGTTTTCTAATTTCAATTCTACACTACTTGCTGATGCCAATGTTTTACCATTAACGTCATCGATAATTTGTGCGTGAATGTTGCTGTTTGAACGGAAAACGTTCAGGCGGGGACATTCAGGAGTACCGCTGATTTTGGTACGAACACGCACGTGACGGCGTAGACGCTCATCATTTCTAGATATTTTCTTAAGCATTGTTCAAGTTCTCCTTTCCCACTATTTCTTACCTGCTGTTTTTCCTTCCTTACGACGAACATATTCACCTTTATAGCGAATACCTTTTCCTTTGTAAGGTTCTGGTTTTCTAACAGCACGTACATTTGCAGCGAATTCACCAACGCGTTGTTTGTCAATTCCTGAAATTTTGATTTCGGTTGCGGATGTACATTCCACCTTCAATCCCTCTTCAATTGCAAATTCAATTGGGTGTGAGTATCCAACGTTCAATGTTAATTTGTTGCCACTAACTGCAGAACGATATCCAATACCAACGATCTCTAGATCTTTTGTAAATCCTTCAAAAACACCTTCTACCATGTTTGCTAATAAGGCACGAGTTGTTCCGTGAAGTTGTTTGATATGTTTCTCATCATTAGGACGAGTAACAGTTAAAATATTTTCTTCTATTTTGATTCCTAAGTTAGAATCAAACTGACGAGTTAAAGTTCCTTTAGGACCTTTAACAGTCACCTCATTCCCAGCAGCAATGTTGATTTCAACACCAGCAGGAATGGTAATCGCTTTATTACCGATACGTGACATTTATCTTTCCTCCGTTAAGCTATTACCACACGTAGGCGATTACTTCGCCACCAACATGTTTAGCTTTCGCTTCTTTATCTGTCATTAATCCATGAGATGTAGAGATAATTGCAATACCAAGACCGTTCAATACACGAGGGATAGCATCCACTTTTGCATATGCACGTAAACCTGGTTTAGAAATTCTTCTTAATCCATTGATTACTTTTTCGTTATTAGGACCATATTTCAAAGTGATATTGATAACTTTTTTAGTATCTCCATCCACATTATAGTCTGTGATGAAACCTTCATTTTTCAAAATCTTTGCGATTTCAATTTTTTCTTTGTTAGCAGGAACTTCTACAACTTCGTGACGTGCTTGCACACCGTTACGAATTCTAGTAAGCATATCTGCAATCGGATCTGTCATAATCATGACTGTATTCCTCCTATCTGACTACCAACTAGCCTTTTTCACACCCGGGATCTGACCTTTATAAGCCAGTTCACGGAAGCAAATACGGCAAAGTTTGTATTTACGTAAAACTGAGTGAGGACGGCCACAACGTTCGCAACGTGTGTACTCACGTACCTTGAACTTTTGAGGACGTTTCTGTTTATTGATCATTGATGTTTTAGCCATGTATAAGTCCTCCTATTTCTTGAAAGGCATACCTAATTCTTCAAGGAGTGCCTTAGCTTCTTCATTTGTTTTTGCAGATGTAACGATAACTACATCCATACCACGAACTTTATTTACCTTATCGAAATTGATTTCTGGGAAAATAAGTTGTTCTTTAACACCCAATGTGTAGTTTCCACGACCATCAAATGATGAATCAGAAACCCCACGGAAGTCACGAACACGTGGTAAAGAGATGTTCATAAGTTTATCTAGGAAGTCGTATAATTTTTCGCTTCTTAATGTAACTTTACATCCGATTGGCATACCTTCACGAAGTTTGAAGTTCGCGATAGATTTTTTTGCCTTTGTGATGACTGGAGCTTGTCCAGTGATCTGTGCTAATTCAGCAACAGCTTCATCCAGCACTTTTGGGTTGGCAACAGCTTCACCAATACCCATGTTAATTACGATTTTCTCAACAGCAGGTACTTCCATTACGGATTTGTAACCAAACTTTTTCATCATGTTAGGCACAACAACCTGTGTGTATTTTTCATTTAGGCGGTTCATCCTTTAACCTCCCCTTACTTAACTTCTGCGCTGGTCTTTTTAAAGACGCGCACTTTATCTTTGTTGCCTTTTTTATCTTCTTTAATTTCATATCCAACTCTACTAGCTTTTTTTGCTTTAGAGTCATAAGCCATTACGTTAGAAACGTGGATAGGAGCTTCTTTTTCAATGATGCCTCCATCAGGATTCTGTTGGGTAGGTTTCTGGTGTTTCTTCACCATATTGACACCTTCCACAATGACTTTGTCTTCTTTAGGGAAAACTTTAGTTACTTCAGCGATGGTACCCTTGTAAGCACCTGTAATAACTTGAACTTTATCACCTTTTTTGATTTTCACAAAGACACCTCCTTATAGTACTTCTGGTGCCAAAGACACAATTTTCATAAAGTCTTTGTCACGCAATTCACGAGCAACTGGTCCAAAAATACGAGTTCCACGTGGTGTGTTATCATCCTTGATTAGGACAACAGCATTGTCATCAAATTTAATGTATGTTCCATTGTCACGACGAACCCCACGTCTTGTACGTACGATTACAGCCTTAACAACGTCACCTTTTTTAACAGTTCCACCAGGAGCAGCTTGCTTTACAGCACAGACAACGATATCCCCGATGTTTGAAAACTTACGAACGCTACCACCTAAACAACGGATAACAAGAACTTCTTTGGCACCCGTATTGTCAGCGACGCGCAATCTACTTTCGTTTTGTATCATGAGTATCTACCTCCTAGCGCCTACAGCTGTATAGCTTTTTCGACGATTTTCACCAAACGGAAACGTTTTGTAGCAGATAATGGACGTGTTTCCATAATTGTTACTACATCTCCTATTTTAGCTTCATTGTTTTCGTCGTGAGCTTTAAATTTCTTAGAATACTTTACGCGTTTCCCATATAATGGGTGAACTTTTTTTGTTTCAACCACTACTGTGATTGTTTTATCCATCTTATCGGAAACAACAGTTCCACGATATACTTTACGGTTAGATCTTTCCATAACTTAACGATCCTCCTTAATCCTGACCACTAAGCTCGCGCTCAGTCATCACTGTTTTGATACGGGCAATTGTTTTCTTAACTGTCTTTAAACGAGCAGTGTTTGCCAACTGTCCTGTAGCCTGTTGGAAACGAAGATTAAAAAGTTCATCTTTAAGCGTTTCGATCTCTTGTAGTAATTCAGTATTGCTTTTTTCTCTGATCTCTTTCGCTGTCATAATTACTTCTCTCCTTTTCTAACGACAAATTTTGTCTTCACTGGAAGTTTGTGAGAAGCAAGACGGAAAGCTTCACGTGCTACTTCTTCTGGTACTCCTGCGATTTCAAACATAACACGGCCTGCTTTAACGACTGCTACCCAGCTTTCAGGAGCACCCTTACCAGAACCCATACGTACTTCAAGAGGTTTTTTCGTTCTAGCCATATGAGGGAAGATACGAATCCAAACTTTACCACCACGTTTCATATAACGAGTCATGGCGATACGTGCTGACTCTATCTGACGGTTACTAATATAAGCACCAGTGTCAGCAACTAAACCATATTCACCAAACGATACATCACGTCCGGCTTTTGCGCGTCCTTCATAGCTTAAACGGTGAGGACGTCTATATTTTGTTCTTTTAGGCATCAACATAGATTAGTTCCCTCCTTCTGTAGCTTTCTTAGGAGCCCCAGCTGCTTGTGCAGGAGCTTTCGCATTGTTTCTGTTTGTGTTGTTTCCACCACGGTTGTTGTTACGACGGTTGTTACGACGTCTGTCGTTTGTTGGGAATTTAGGAGCTTCTGGTTCCTGAACCATTTGTCCAGGTAGAACTTCTCCACGGCAAATCCAAACTTTAACACCTAAACGACCGTAAGTAGTACTTGCTTCTTCCCAAGCGTAATCGATGTCAGCACGAAGTGTATGCAAAGGTACATTACCTTCAGAATATCCTTCAGTACGAGCCATATCAGCTCCACCTAAACGTCCAGAAACAGCAGTTTTGATTCCTTTTGCTCCAGCTCTCATAGTTCTTTGAATAGCTTTTTTCTGAGCAGTACGGAAACTAGCACGTTGTTCTAATTGATCAGCGATGCTACGAGCTACTAATCTTGCATCAAGATCAGGGTTCGCGATTTCAAGAACTTTAATGTAAACGTTCTTTCCACCAGTTAATTTGTTTAATTTTTTCTTCAACAGTTCAATACTTTCACCGTTTGTACCAATGATCACACCAGGACGAGCTGTACGGATCATAACTTCAACACGGTTTTTAGAACGTTCAATTTCGATTCTTGAAACAGATGCTGCTTTTAACTCCTTGAATACAAATTCACGGATTTTAACATCTTCTAATAACAAATCGGCATAATCTTTATCAGCATACCATCTTGACTCCCAGTCACGAATGATACCAACACGTAATCCGATTGGACTAACTTTCTGTCCCATGTTCTACCTCCTTAATCACGCTCAGCAACCACAATTGTAATGTGGCTGGTGCGTTTGTGGATTGCACTAGCAGATCCTTTAGCACGTGGCATGAAGCGTTTCAAAGTAACACCTTCGTTCGCATAACATGCTTTCACGTATAATTTTTCTTCATTTAAATCATTGTTGTTTACAGCATTTGCAATCGCAGTGTTTAACACTTTACCGATTGCTTCTGAAGCAACATTTGGTGTAAATTTTAAGATTGCAGCAGCTTCTGCAACATCTTTCCCACGAATCAGGTCGATTACAAGACGAGCTTTTCTAGGTGGGATACGTAATGTTTTAGCGGTTGATTTAACTTCCATCATCGTTTCCTCCTATCGTTTGCCTTTCTTGTCATCGTCTCCGTGTCCACCGTATTTACGAGTTGGAACGAATTCACCAAGTTTGTGTCCTACCATATCTTCTGTAACATAGACTGGAAGGTGTTCTTTACCATTGTAAACGGCAAATGTGTGTTCCACGAACTGAGGGAATATAGTTGAACGACGTGACCATGTTTTAATTACTGTTTTTTTACCGGCAGCATTCAATTCATCCACTTTTTTCATTAAGTGAGCATCACAGAATGGGCCTTTTTTTAGACTACGACTCATTTTTTCATTTCCTCCTTTGCCTATTTACCGTTACGGCGACGAACGATTAATTTCGTTGAAGCCTTTTTGTGCTTACGAGTTTTAACACCCATAGCTTTTTTACCCCAAGGAGTCATTGGTGATTTACGTCCTACTGGAGTACGTCCTTCACCACCACCATGAGGGTGATCGTTAGGGTTCATAACAGAACCACGAACAGTTGGGCGGATACCTTTCCAACGGTTACGACCAGCTTTACCATAGTTTACAAGGCTGTGATCTTCATTCCCAACCTGACCAATGGTAGCACGGCAATCAGACAAGATTTTACGAACTTCTCCAGATGCTAAACGGATTGTTGCGTATTTTTCTTCGATACCTAAAATCTGTGCAGATGTACCAGCAGAACGACATAACTGACCACCTTTACCTGGTTTTAATTCGATATTGTGAATAACAGTACCTTCTGGCATGTCTTTTATTGCTTTTGCGTTACCTATTTTAATATCGGCTTCAGCACCAGATACGATGCTCATTCCAACAGTCAATCCCTTAGGAGCTAAGATGTAACGTTTTTCACCATCTGCATAGTTTAATAAAGCAATGTTTGCAGAACGGTTAGGATCGTATTCGATCGTTGCTACTTTAGCAGGGATAGCGTCTTTATTTCTTTTGAAGTCAATAATACGGTAGCTTCTCTTGTGTCCACCACCTTGATGACGTGTTGTAATACGTCCATTGTTATTACGTCCGCCTTTACTTTTTAAAGGGGCAAGCAATGATTTTTCTGGCTGGTTTGTCGTAATTTCTTCATACGTCAAACTAGTCATACCACGACGACCTGGAGTGGTCGGCTTATACTTTCTAATTGGCATGTGTTAATTTCCTCCTTACGCAATATTTATTCAGGAAATAGCGTTCTTCTTCCTGATGTTATTCAGCTTCTTCGCCGAATAATTTGATATCCTGACCAGCTTTGATTTTTACATAAGCTTTACGGACAGCTTTGGTTTTACCAACATATTTACCCATTCTTTTTTCTTTGGATTTTACATTGACTACGTTAACTTTTTCAACGTCCACTCCGAAGACACTCTCTACGGCTTGTTTTACCAATGTTTTGTTGGCTCCCTTTTTTACTTCAAATGTAACTTTGTTGTCAGCATCCATGTATTTCATCGTTTTTTCAGTGATGATTGGACGAACGATAATGTCTTTATAGTTATTCATTATGCAAGTGCCTCCTCAACATCTTTCACAGCAGCTTCTGTGAAAACAATTTTGTTAGCATTTACGATATCGTAAACATTGATTCCATCAGCAGTTAACATCATCATTGATGGGATGTTACGCATACTTAGGAATGCATTTTCAAAGTTTTCTTCTTCACTTACTACGAATAATGTTTTCTTAGGTGCATTGATATCAGCGATAATCTGATTGAACGCTTTTGTTTTAGGCGCATCAAGATCAAACTTGTCAACAACACACATTGCGTTATCTAACACTTTTTCAGATAATACTGATTTAAGTGCAAGACGACGAACTTTTTTGTTTAATTTGTAGCTGTAGCTTCTTGGTGTTGGACCAAATACGATTCCTCCACCTCTCCACTGTGTTGCACGAATAGAACCTTGACGAGCACGTCCAGTTCCCTTCTGACGCCAAGGCTTACGTCCACCACCGCGTACTTCTGTACGGTTTTTAGTGTCGTGAGTTCCCTGACGCATACTTGCGCGTTGCATAACAATGGCATCAAAGATACATTGCTGATTTGGCTCGATGCCAAACACTGTATCTGCAAGAGTGATTTCTTTCAACTCTTTACCGCTCTGGCTAAGTACGACCATCTTAGGCATCTTTTATTCCTCCTCTTTCGCGTAATCTACCAATGTTACTGGAGTTTTGTCTCCCTTGGAACATTTAGCAGTTCTAACCATGACAAGACCACGTCTTGGTCCTGGCACGTTTCCTTTGATTAATAGGTAGTTGTTTTCAACATCTACTTTGATAACTGTTAAGTTTTGGTTAGTAGTTCTATAACCACCTTCTTGACCAGCCATCATTGTTCCCTTCAGAATCTTACCCTGACGAGATGTAATACCATTTGTTGCTAATGAACCGATGTGTCTGTGATGTCCAGAACCATGGCTCTTTGGACCAATCTTCGCATTGTTACGAACGATTGTACCATTGAATCCTCTACCTTTAGAAGTTCCGATAACATCTACCGTTTCTCCTGCAGCGAAGATATCAACTTTTACTTCTGCACCAAGATCTAAATCAGCGAAGTCAGCATCGCGAACTTCCTGTGCAAATCTTTTTGCAGTTGTATTTGCTTTTGCAGCATGTGCGATGTTTGCTTTTGTTGTACGTTTTTCTTTGATTTCTTCAAAGCCTAACTGTACCGCATTGTAACCATCGTTTTCTTCTGTTTTCTTTTGTAATACGATATTAGGGCAAGCTTCTACTACAGTTACAGGAATCAATGTTCCATCTTCTGTAAAGACTTGTGTCATCCCAAGTTTACGTCCTAAAATACCTTTCATGATGTCACCTCCATTACAGCTTAATTTCGATGTCAACACCACTTGGAAGTTCTAAACGACTCAATGAGTCGATTGTTTCCGCAGTAGGTCCAACAATCTCAATTAAACGTTTGTGAGTTCTGATCTCGAATTGCTCACGAGAATCTTTATATTTGTGTACCGCACGCAGGACTGTTACTACCTGCTTTTCAGTTGGAAGGGGTACTGGTCCAACAATTTTCTTAGCTCCATGAGACTGTGCTGCCTGAATGATCTTTTCTGCAGATGCATCCAGAATTCTGTGCTCATAAGCTTTTAAGCGAATTCTTACGCTATTTTTTGCCATGAATAATCTCCTTTCGTCTATATCGACTATAGACTCGCTCGATGCGAATTCCCCGAAGCACTGTCTCATGACAACGCCTTTCAGTGGGTCGGCAACCTCGCATGTCCTCGCGGTCGTGGGAATATTATATCAAGAAAACATAGGCAAATGCAAGCATTATTTTACTTTTTTTTATTTTATGCTTTTTCGTGACTTTTTCTTCTAAAATACTGTTTTTACAAAAGAAAAGAAGATGACTTATCACCTTCTAATCTAGTTATTCTTTGATCCCTACAAATTCATCTCTACTAGATTTACGCAAAGTCCTCAACAAGAAAGGTACGATGATAATCGCAATTATCAAGGTCATGACGTTATAGAATAGATTGTACGTCCATCCTGAATAAATCCAAGCCGCCATACTACCTGCAGCACTTCCCTCTGGAAACCAGAAATATACACCAGCTAATGTATGAGACATATATTTCAAGAACATTCCCAAACATATCCCAATATAAATATTACTGATTTTTAGTTTCCCAAGTTTGAAGGCCGGAAAAATTGCTGCAATTCCAACAACTAATACAGGCGCGATATAATCAAGCATCGTTTGCATTGGTGACACAATATAATTACTCAGACCAAACACAACACCTACTACCCAACTTATCAAACCAGTTGTTGCTCCATACTTCCATCCAAGATGGAAACTCGCTATAAAATAAGCAATGACCGGCAACTCCACCGTCCCTCCATTTGGCATCTGAGGCAAGAACTTCGTACAATAGTTCAAAACGATACCCAATGCTGCATAAAATGCAACAAATACTAACTTTCTAGTCTTTTGATTCATAAAAAAACACCTCCGTGAGGCGTAAGCAAACAAATCTAAAATATATTAGATAGATCTGACTCCCTACGCTAGTATTAACTAGATCAGGTCATAAGGGATTCCAAGTAATGGATCTCAGCCTTGCGGCACCCCTGTCGATGACTTCCTTTATTATACGCATGTTCCCATTACAAAGCAAGTTTATTCATACATTTATTGGAATTCATATCTCTATCATATCTGTAATTCATATTAGAGAATTTACATCAAACAAAGTATACCAAGTGTTAAGCAGCAAAATGATTCCAAATAGTATGGTGAGCGTGTTCTTCATCACCTTTTCGCCTTCATTCTGTCACACTTGCTCTTTTCCCCTATGCATAACCAAAAAAAGAGCGCTACTTGAGCACTCTTTATTTATCAATAATTACTTAATGATTTCTGTAACGTTTCCAGAACCTACAGTACGTCCACCTTCACGGATAGAGAATTTAGTGTTGTTTTCGATTGCGATTGGAGCGATCAATTCAACAGTCATTTCTACGTTATCCCCAGGCATAACCATTTCAGTTCCTTCAGGTAATGTAATAACACCAGTTACGTCAGTTGTACGGAAGTAGAACTGAGGACGGTAGTTAGATACGAATGGAGTATGACGTCCACCTTCTTCTTTAGTTAATACATATACTTGAGCTTTGAAGTTTGTGTGTGGTTTAACAGATCCTGGCTTTGCAAGAACTTGTCCACGTTGAATTTCTTCACGGTTAACACCACGAAGAAGTGCACCGATGTTGTCACCAGCCTGAGCTATGTCCAACTGTTTACGGAACATTTCTAATCCTGTTACTACAGTTTTGCTAGTATCGTGGATACCAACGATTTCAACTTCTTCACCTAATTTTACTTCACCACGTTCAACACGTCCAGTAGCAACGGTTCCACGACCTGTGATAGTCATAACGTCTTCTACAGACATCAAGAAAGGTTTGTCAGTTTCACGAACTGGATCTGGTACATAAGCATCTACAGCATCCATTAACTCATGAATAGCTCCAACATATTTGTCGTCACCTTCAAGAGCTTTTAAAGCAGAACCACGGATAACTGGAGTGTTATCTCCATCAAATCCGTACTCGCTCAATAATTCACGAACTTCCATATCAACAAGGTCAATCAATTCTTCATCATCAACCATGTCGCATTTGTTCAAGAATACAACGATGTAAGGAACACCTACCTGACGAGCAAGTAAGATGTGCTCACGAGTCTGAGGCATAGGACCATCAGATGCAGCTACAACAAGGATAGCACCATCCATCTGTGCAGCACCAGTGATCATGTTCTTAACGTAGTCAGCATGTCCTGGGCAGTCAACGTGTGCATAGTGACGACCAACTGTTTGGTACTCAACGTGTGCAGTGTTGATTGTAATTCCACGTTCTTTTTCTTCTGGAGCTCCGTCGATTGCATCGTAAGCTTTTGCTTCAGCCATACCGTCTTTTGAAAGAACGTTAGTGATTGCAGCAGTTAATGTAGTTTTACCGTGGTCAACGTGTCCAATAGTTCCAATGTTCACATGGGTTTTGGAACGGTCAAATTTTTCTTTAGCCATTTTTAAATGTCCTCCTAAATTTATAGATTTCAAATATATTCTAATTCAAACGATTTATAAAAGCAACAATTAATTTTCAGAACTGTTGTTTTTAATGATTTTTTCAGCAATACTCTTAGGTACTTCACTATAGTGATCGAATTTCATGGAGTAATTTCCACGTCCTTGAGTAAAGCTACGTAAGTCTGTTACATATCCAAACATTTCAGATAGTGGAATATGAGCCTGAACGATAATTGCGTTCCCTCTTTCTTCCTGGTTAACGATAGAACCACGACGTGAACTAACATCTCCCATAACAGAACCTAAGTATTCATTTGGTGCAGTAACTTCAACCATCATAACTGGTTCCAGAATAACTGGGTTACATTTTTTCGCAGCAGCTTTCAATGCCATAGAAGCAGCAATTTTATATGCCATTTCACTGGAATCGACATCATGGTAAGAACCATCGAATAATGTTGCTTTGATATCAATTACTTGATATCCAGCTAAGATACCATTTGCTAATGCATTTTCGACACCTTCTCCAGTAGGTTTAACGTATTCACGAGGAACACTTCCTCCAACTGTAGCATCCACGAATTCAAATCCTTTACCTTCTTCTTGAGGCTCAAATTTGATCCAAACATGTCCATATTGTCCACGTCCACCGGATTGCTTAATGTATTTACCTTCACACTCAGCAGCAGTACGGATCGTTTCACGGTAAGCAACCATTGGTTGTCCAACATTTGCTTCTACTTTGAACTCACGTTTCAAACGATCAACAATAATGTCAAGGTGAAGTTCACCAACACCAGCGATGATTGTTTGTCCTGTTTCTTGATCCGTATAAGTTTTGAATGTAGGATCTTCTTCTGCAAGTTTTGCAAGAGCAAGACCCATTTTATCCTGGTCAGCTTTTGTCTTAGGTTCCAAAGACAATTCGATAACTGGCTCTGGGAATTCCATTGACTCAAGAATGATCGGCGCATTTTCAGCACATAAAGTATCTCCAGTAGTAGTTACTTTCAATCCAACAGCAGCAGCGATATCACCAGCATAAACTTTGTCGATTTCTTTACGAGCGTTTGCATGCATCTGTACGATACGTCCAAAACGTTCTTTTTTACCCTTTGTAGAGTTTAATACATAACTTCCTGCATCCGCAGTACCTGAATACACACGGAAGAAAGATAATTTACCAACGAATGGGTCAGTTGCAATTTTAAATGCTAATGCAGAGAATGGTTCTTCATCACTAGAATGACGAACTTCCTGATCACCATTTTCTAATGTACCATTAATTGAAGGCACATCAACTGGTGAAGGCAAGTAATCTACAACTGCGTCCAATACCATCTGAACACCTTTGTTCTTGTAAGCTGAACCACAAAGAACAGGGAAGAAGTCACCAGCACAAACAGCAATACGTAATACACGTTTGATGTCTTCAACGCTTGGTTCCTCACCTTCCAATACAGCCATCATGAAATCTTCATCATAGTCTGCAAGGTAATCGATAAGTTTTGCACGATATTCTTCACAAAGATCTTTTAAATCTTCAGGAACTTCACCTTCTTGCATGTCTGTTCCTAAATCATTTGTGTAGATTTCTGATTTACGTTCAATGATATCTACGATACCAGTGAATGATGTTTCAGCACCGATTGGTAACTGAATTGGGCAAGATTTAGCTCCTAAACGATCAACGATTGTTTTGCATGACATTAAGAAGTCAGCACCAGTTGCGTCCATCTTGTTACAGAATACAATTCTTGGTACACCATAAGTTGTTGCTTGACGCCAAACAGTTTCTGTTTGAGGTTCTACACCAGCTTTTGCATCAAGAACTGTTACCGCACCGTCCAACACACGTAGAGAACGTTCAACCTCAACAGTGAAGTCAACGTGACCCGGAGTATCGATAATGTTGATACGGTGTTCTTTCCATGCTGCTGTTGTTGCAGCAGATGTAATGGTAATTCCACGTTCCTGTTCCTGTTCCATCCAGTCCATCGTAGAAGCTCCATCATGAGTTTCTCCAATTTTGTGGTTTACTCCAGTATAATACAGGATACGTTCAGTAGTTGTCGTTTTACCGGCATCGATATGAGCCATGATACCAATGTTACGTGTTTTTTCTAATGAATACTGACGTGCCATTATATGACTCCTTTCTTACCAGCGGTAATGAGCAAATGCTTTATTAGCTTCTGCCATTTTGTGAGTATCCTCACGTTTTTTAACAGATGCACCGCTTCCGTTTGCTGCATCCATAATTTCAGCAGCTAATCTTTGCTCCATAGTTTTTTCATTTCTTAAACGTGCATAGTTTACAACCCAACGTAGACCTAATGTCAAACGTCTTTCAGCAGATACTTCTACTGGGACCTGGTAGTTTGCACCACCAACACGACGAACTTTAAGTTCTAACATTGGCATAACGTTTTCTAAAGCTTTTTCGAAAACTTCCATTGGTTTTTCATTTGTTTTTACTTCGATAATATCGAATGCGTTGTACAGGATCGTTTGTGCAACTCCTCTTTTTCCGTCAATCATGATTTTATTGATTAAACGAGTAACCAATTTGGAGTTGTAAATAGGATCTACTAATACGTCACGCTTTGCTATATGTCCTTTTCTAGGCATTTTAAATTCCTCCTTTCACAATTGACTATTTCTTTTCTTTAGGTTTTTTTGCTCCGTATAGAGAACGACTCTGATTACGGTTAGCAACACCAGCACAGTCCAATGTACCACGAATAATATGGTAACGAACCCCTGGTAAATCTTTAATACGTCCACCACGAATCATAACTACACTATGTTCCTGTAAGTTATGTCCAATCCCTGGAATATAAGCAGTAACTTCCATTCCATTACTTAAACGTACACGGGCATATTTACGAAGCGCAGAGTTTGGTTTCTTAGGTGTCATTGTTCCGACACGAGTACAAACACCACGTTTCTGAGGTGCACTTAAGTTTGTAGGACGTTTTTTGATGGAATTATATCCTCTATTCAGAGCAGGTGATTTTGATTGGTTCACGCTCTGTTCACGACCTTTACGAATTAATTGATTAATTGTTGGCATAATATCCTCCTTTCGTAACACACATTTCCGGGTGTGTCATTTTGAAGTGTAAATATAATTCCCATGACGGGAACTGATAAAAATCCACTTGCCTATCTATGATAAATCAAATGCCCTTCATTTGTCAATATATTTTTCAATAAATTGTATAAAAATCAGTTACAAAAAACAGAAGTGCTAATTCACCTCTGCTTTTACACTTTCTTCTTTGTAAAATTGATTCCAAATTGGTAAGCACCCTAGCAGTGCACCTATACATCCTGGAAGTATCCATCCTATACTTAACTCATAGAATGGTAACGCATGAAACATTTCTCCAATGACGCCTAGTGTAATTCCCGCACTCTCTAATCCATTTACAAACGCAACTACAAAGGTGAACACCATCCCAAGCACATACACCATTTTCCGCTTACCAATATATTTTTTCAAGAACGACAATAACATAAGAATAACTGTTACGGGATAAATCATAATCAATATTGGTAATGATATAGTAATCAATTGGTTCAATCCAACATTGGAAATAATAAAACTAAATAAACATACACAAAATGCAATTTTTTTATAAGACCACTTCGGAAAAATCCCTTGGAAGTAATCAGAAAAAGAAGTTGTTAAACCAATCGATGTTGTCAGACATGCAAATAAAACCGCAACTCCAAGTACAATTCCACCAATTCCTCCAAACAAATGATTGGTTACTGCGTGTAGTAATGAACCTCCATTCGCAAAAGGAGTCCCTGTGATAGCACCAACATACGTCAATGCAAAATATACAACAGCAAGAAAGAATGCAGCACCTAATCCACATTGTACAGTATACTTAGCAATTAGCTTCTTATCTTTAATCCCATATCCTTTAATAGCACTAATAACAATAATTGAAAATGCAAGTCCCGCAGGTCCATCTAATGCATTATATCCTTCTACCATTCCCTTAAAGAATGGTATAGTAGCGTATTCACCTTGCGCTTTTCCAATTTCTCCAAATGCTAAATTCGCACTATCATGCCCCATAAATAAAGAGGCAACAAAGATCGCCGCAATACTCAATAACAATATTGGTGTCAAATATTTACCTACAACATCAACAATTTTATTAGGATTGCTAGAAAGATAATATGTTACCCCGAAAAATACTGCAGTAAATAATAAGCTAATTAGAAATGAGTTAGCACCTCCAATGTAAGGAAGGAGTGCTATTTCATAGGACACACTTCCAGTTCTTGGAAGCGCAAAGAGTGGACCAATTAACAAGTAAACTCCAACAGATAAGAATAATGCAAACTTCTTTCCTATTAAATTTCCCAGATCGCTCATAGAATTCCCTACCAAAACAACAGCTGTAATTCCTAAAATCGCAATTCCTGCATCCGTCAGAATAAACCCAAACAATGCACTTAAGAAATTCTCTCCTGCAAGTTGCCCCATAGCAGGAGGAAAAATCATATTCCCAGCTCCAAAAAATATGGCAAACAACATTAAAGAAATTGATAATAGTTGTGATATTTTTAATTTTTTCATACATAATCTCCTCAGCATCCCTCATTATATAACAATAGTTTGTATTCGTATATAATAGTTTTTTTCATAAATAAAAAGAAAAAGACATCCTTGCGGATGTCGATCACCTGGCAGCGTGCTATCTTCACTGAGGCAGGCCCAGCTATTGTCGCCGCTGAAGTGCTTAACTTCTGTGTTCGGGATGAGAACAGGTGTG
>NZ_JBSPEZ010000032.1:0-31561 GCF_053848845.1 Amedibacillus sp. YH-ame6 | reverse complement strand
AAAGCAAATAGATGAATGGATGCGAAGTAAGATAAGGTGCCGGATATGGAAACAATGGAAGAAAATAAAGACAAGGTGCAAAAACCTTATTAAACTAGGTATGAGTGATAATGAAGCATATCGAAATGCGAATACAAGAAAAGGATATTGGCGATTAGTCCATAGTCCTGTTTTAAGTAAGACATTAACGAATGATTATATTAAATCAAAGAACTATATCTTCTTTACAGATTACTACAAACAAGTAAAGTGCTGAACCACCGTATACAAGACCCGTACGTACTGATGGTGTGAGAGGGGCGAAATAACATTAATGATTATTAGTCTCTACTCGATTTGATAGGAGTGAACATTCAATTCAAGGAATAGTATCTTATGAGCGCAGGGACATGTTATGGGGTCAATGTGAGTCATATCAATATGAAATTGATAATATTGAACATGTTTTTGAAAACTAAATCATGAAATTCGAAAATAGTAAATTCAACAAAGATATTATGATGAAGGATGAAAAGAAGGCACTCATATAAGGATAAAAGATATAAGTTCTTGAATCACCTTATTCAAACATAGTTTCATATTGATGCGTCCACACAGATACTTACTTTATCCATAGAACAAGTGAAAAAAGTGTCACCATTTCTAATGGACGATCAAATGTGCTAAGTGAAACAAAATTCTATTAAAAGATTATAATGATTTTGGACAAGACAGGATTTTTGTTTTATATATGTATTTATGCTTTAAAGGCATGATGATCTATTTTATATAGGTATTCGACATTTCCGAACACTTCTTTTACAATGTAAATAAGAAAGGTAGAATGTTAAAACAAAACCTTTCAAAGAGCTAAACAATACTATGAAGAGGAGGTGGTTTTATGAGGAGTGAAGTACTGATAACAATCTGTATGTGCGTACTTCTTGTCGCGTGTAATGATAAGAAACAACCAGTTTATATATCTAGTCCAAAGGTACAAATACAGACAAAAAAAGAGCGCGTACCGATACAAAACAATACAATAATAAATGAAAAAAAAAGAGAGGTGGAAACATTGAAAGAGTTGTATATCACTATAAATGATCAATCTTCAAAGATAATCTTGTATGATAATAAAACTACAAAAGAACTCAAAGAAATATTACCAATAAGTTTTTCGATGGAAGATTTGCATCGAAATGAGAAATTCGTTTATTTAAATCAAAACTTTACAACGAACAGTCAAACGATAGCGCAAATTCATAAAGGAGATATAATGTTGTTTGGGTCCAATTGTCTTGTGATATTTTATGAAAGCTTTCTCACTACTTTTCAATATACACCTGTTGGGAAAATAGAGAATCTTAGCGTATTGGACAAAATTGTAGGGAATGCTGTAATCGAAGTATATTTAGAAATGAAAGAATAAGGAGAAATTTTATGAAACTAGTAAAAGAAGCATATTTAAGTGGAGAAAGAGCATTGTTCAATAGTAAGGATATTACAATAGAAAGATCCATCTTTGCACAAGGAGAATCACCATTAAAAGAAAGTCAGAATATTGAAATTATAGAAAGTATTTTTAAATGGAAATATCCATTATGGTATTGCAAGAATATAAAAGTATCCAATACAACATTATTAGAAACGGCACGTTCTGGTATTTGGTATACAGATCATATTGAAATGATAAATTGCACATTGGAATCCCCTAAAACATTTCGACGTAGTAGCGATATTGTATTAACGAATGTACATATGGCAAATGCACAGGAAACCTTGTGGAATTGTAATGCCATTTCATTAAGAAATGTACATGCGCAAGGAGATTACTTTGGAATGAATAGTTCCGATATCTATGTAGACCATTTACATTTAACAGGGAATTATAGTTTCGATGGTGGAAAGAATATTGAAGTCCATAATTCTGTATTATTATCCAAGGATGCATTTTGGAATTGTGAGAATGTAGTGGTATATGATTCTACAATCGTGGGAGAGTATTTGGGTTGGAATTCAAAGAATATTACATTTATAAACTGTACGATTGAGAGCCTACAAGGGTTATGTTATATTGAGAACTTGAAAATGGTGAATTGTAAATTGATGAATACATCTTTCGCATTTGAGTATTGTATACTGGATGTTTCTATTACTTCCCATATAGATAGTATCAAAAACCCTATATCAGGAAGTATTCAAGCGAGTAGTATTGGAGAAGTAATTTTAGAAGAAGATAAAATAGATCCTTCCTTAACCAAAATACAATATCTTCAACATCCAATTATGGAATCTAGCAATAGACAAACAAGTTGTGTTTGTTAGAGGGTATTGATATGAAATATGATTTTGATACCTTAAGTGACCGCACAGATACTGCATCCTTAAAGTGGGATGTAAAAGAAGGAGAGCTTCCAATGTGGGTAGCGGATATGGATTTTGCGACAGCTCCCGAAATCGTAGAAGCTTTACAAAAAAGAGTAGAGCATAAAATATTTGGATATTCTACAGTTCCGATTTCCTTCTATAAACATATACAGAGGTGGTGGATTCAACAACATCAAATGCACTTTGAAACTAGCTGGATGATGTTTTGCACAGGAGTTGTACCTGCGATTTCATCCATTATTCGTCATGTCACAAACATTGGAGATAATGTATTGATTCAATCTCCGGTATATAACATTTTCTATAATTCTATTGTGAACAATGGAAGGCATGTACTTTCAAGTGATTTAAAGTATGTGAATGGACAATATGAAATTGATTTTCATGATTTAGAAAGGAAACTATCAAATTCTCAAACAACATTAATGATTCTTTGTAATCCACACAATCCAATTGGAAAGGTGTGGGATAAAGAGACATTAGTTCGTATAGGAGCGTTGTGTGTAAAACATCATGTTCTTGTTGTATCAGATGAAGTACACTGTGATCTTGTTTCTATAAAGACATCCTATACTCCATTTGCGAGTGCTTCCTTAGAAAATCAACAAAACTGCATCACTTGTGTAGCACCTAGCAAAGCCTTTAATCTTGCGGGACTTCAAACCTCTTGTATAATTATTTCTAATGAGCAATTGCGACATAAGGTATACCGCGGAATTCAAAGTGATGAAGTAGGTGAACCCAATAGCTTTGCGATAAGCGCAAGTAATGCGGCGTTTGAAAAGGGAAAGGATTGGTTAGTAGAGCTTTGTGAGTATATCGACTCTAACAAAAAAGAAGTACAATCTTATATCCAAGAAAAGTTACCTGAGCTACATGTTGTAGAGAGTGAGGCAACCTATCTGTTATGGATAGATTGTACTAAAATTTGTGAGGATGATGTATCTTTGGTAGAACACATTCGAAAGCAAACAGGTTTATATCTGTCTTATGGTTCTATGTTTGGGGAAAATGGTAAAGGTTTTTTACGCATGAATATAGCTTGTCCTAAGATTCGATTAAACGAGGGCTTACAAAGACTTCGAGCGGGTATTGAAAGTTATAAAGCATCAACGTTCTTGTAGTTTAATGTTTCTCGTTAAAAGCATAACAACGGTTTTGTAGTTGTTTTAAGAATAACTCAGCTGGTTTTGAGAATATTTGATATTTCTTCCAGACAATGACTAAACCTGCTTCTAATGGTGGATAAAGTGGACGAAATACAAATTTACTTTGTTCATCTGTACTAATTAAATGATCCAAAGTGATGGCATATCCCATACCGCTTTCTACCATTTTACTTCCGTTGTAAATCAAATTATAGGTAGCGACGATGTTTAGGTTCTCATAGTGCTTTCCAATCCAAGAGGATAATTCATTATAACGTAAGGGTTGTCTAGACGCTATCAACGGTAAATCCCATAAATCACTTGGTTGAATGTATTCGTTGTTTGCTAGAGGACTGTCCTTTAACATTAAGACACCCCAAGTATCATTGAAAGGTAAGCGTAAATAATCATATTTACTAAGATCACTAGGTCCTATTAAGACACCAAAATCGATCAATCCTTTATCTATTAATTCTGTGATGGCACTAGCATCACCACTTTGTATATGAAAGTGGATGTTTGGATGTGTGTCTTGTATAGATTTGGCGGTTTCCATTAAAAAACTCATCGCATTTGTTTCACCACCGCCGATACAAACATCTCCAGAAACAATATCTTCACTAGATAGGAAGTCAGATTCAGTTTTATCTACCAAATCGATGATTTCTTGTGCTCTTTTTCTAAAGAACATGCCATCGTTTGTAAGTGAAATTTTACGATTTCCTCTTACAAATAGCTGGGTATCTAGCTCTTCTTCCAAATCCATCAATTGTCTAGATAGGGTTGGTTGTGTAATGTGAAGAACTTGTGCAGCGTTGGATATGTTTTCTTCTCTTGCGACAGCAAGAAAATAACGTAATACTCGAATTTCCATATGATCACCTCATATTCTCATTATAATGAATCCTTTTTATGCCTGTCAAGCATGAAGATGTATTTGCTATAAGTATTTGATATTCAAGGTGTTCAAGAATACAATAGAAAATGTGAGGTGAAAGTGTGGTATATAAACCCAGTATCGATAGTTTAAGACAAAACTTATTAGATGCAGATTGTAGTGAGAAAACCATTGCACAATTCATGCAGTTGGAAGAAAGCGGACAGATTAAAGAACAGCTTCGTTTATTATCTTGTCATCGATGTAAATTACTACAAGAAGTTCATGAACGAAATAAGAAGTTAGATTGTTTAGATTATCTGATGTATCAATTGAAGAAACAACAAAAATAACAAAGAAAGAAGGAGCCATATGAAGAAAATATTAATACTTTCAAGTAGTTCAAGAAAACAAGGAAACTCGGATTGTCTAGCAGATGCTTTTGAAAAAGGCGCAACACGCGTTGGACATTGTGTAGAGAAGATATACATAAAGGATATGGATTTGAAATTTTGTACAGGATGTTTGTCTTGTCAAGTGAGTGGAAAATGTCCATTACAAGATGATGTCGCTATGCTTCTTGAAAAGATGCGAACCAGTGATGTACTTGTATTTGCGACACCTATTTACTTTTATGAAATGAGTGGACAAATGAAAACCTTATTGGATCGTACAAATCCTTTGTATGGAAGTGATTATAAATTTGAGGACATCTATTTGATCGCAAGTGCTGCAGAAGAAGAGAGAAGCGCAATGGATGGCGCGATAAAAGGAATAGAGGGATGGATTTCATGTTTTGAAAGAACACAACTAAAAGGAGTTGTGTATGGGACTGGTTTAACTGGTATCGAAGATGTGAAGAAAAACTCATCCCTTTTACAAGAAGCTATGCAACTTGGAGAACATGTATAAGAAAGATAATAGGAGGAAATCATAATGTATTTAAAAAAGATAAATTCACCATTGGATGTAAAGGCGCTTGATACAAAGGCTTTAGAAGTATTAAGTCAAGAAATTCGAGAAGTACTTTTGAAGAAATTAAGTGTACATGGAGGACATATTGGTCCAAACCTTGGTTTAGTAGAACTCAGCATTGCACTTCATTATGTATTTGATTCACCAACGGATAAAATGGTATTTGATGTGTCCCATCAAAGCTATGTTCATAAAATATTGACGGGTAGAAAGTCTGCATTTATGGATGAAGATAAATATGATGAGGTAAGTGGATATACCAATCCTTCTGAAAGTGAACATGATTTCTTTACCATTGGGCATACTTCAACCTCTGTTTCCTTAGCGTGTGGGTTAGCTAAGGCTAGAGATTTACAAGGTGAAAAAGGAAATGTGATTGCGATTATTGGAGATGGTTCTTTGAGTGGTGGAGAAGCCTTCGAAGGACTTAACTATATTGGAGAAGCTGGTGGAAATATGATCATTGTTGTGAATGATAATGGCATGTCCATTGCGGAAAATCATGGTGGCATGTATGAGAAACTTAAACAGTTAAGAGAAAGTAAAGGTACCTGTGTTGACAATTACTTCAAGGGATTGAATTTGGACTATTGTTTTGTAGAAGATGGACATGATATAGAAGGACTTATTTCAACCTTTGAAACGATAAAAGATCGAACACAACCAATTGTCGTACATGTATGTACGACAAAAGGAAAAGGATATAAACTAGCTGAAACAGATAAAGAACATTGGCACTGGAATATGCCTTTTGATTTAGAAACAGGGAAGCCAAAATTCACAATGGAAGAAATGGGATACGATGAATTCAGTGCACAATACTTATTGAACGCTATGAAAGAAGATCCAAAAGTAGTTGCGATTACCTCTGGTACTCCTGCTGTGTTTGGCTTTCATAAAGAACAAAGAATACAGGCTGGCAAACAATTTATAGATGTAGGTATTGCGGAAGAACATGCGGTTGCCTTAGCTTCTGGAATTGCGAAAGGGGGAGGGAAACCAGTATATGGCGTATATAGTACCTTCTTACAACGCACCTATGATCAACTATCCCATGATTTATGCATCAATAAGAACCCAGCATTAGTATTGGTGTTTGCGGCGAGTGTTTATGGCATGAATGATGAAACACATCTTGGCTTATTCGATATCGCAATGATGGGGAATATACCAAATATGGTGTATTTGGCACCAACTTGTATGGAAGAATATGAAGCGATGTTACATTGGGGATTACATCAAGAACAACATCCAGTCGCGATTCGTGTACCCGCAGGAACTCTACGTTATTCAGGTAAAAAAGATGAGAGTGATTATGCTTTGTTAAATACCTATCAGGTGACAAAAAGAGGAAGTGATGTAGCAATTTTAGCACTTGGTAACTTTTACTCCATAGGAGAAAATGTTGTGGAACAATTAGATAAAGAACATGGAATGAAGGCGACTCTTATCAATCCAAAATATATCACAGGATTGGATACGAACTTATTGGATGAATTGAAAAAAGACCACAAACTAGTCATTACGTTAGAGGATGGAATTTTAGAGGGGGGCTTTGGAGAAAAGATTGCTCGTTACTATGGAACAGATGACATGATGGTAAAAACATATGGAATCAAAAAAAGCTTCCCATCGCGCTATGATGTAAATGAATTATTAAAAGAACATGGTATCCAGGAAGAAAGCATTGTGAAAGATATCAAAACATTGATGAAGAAGAAAGATAACGCCTAAGTTATCTTTTTTCTTTCGTAGAGAAGGGCAGTATGAAACAATCGAATAAGAAAACACTAATGTAAGAAATCCATCCAAAACTTTCAGGATAAAAGATTGTTGATGGAGGTTATATTTGTTAAAATATAGAATAGTACAAGGAGGTAGATGATATGAAAAATTCTATTTACATAGCGATTGATTTAAAATCATTTTATGCCTCTGTAGAATGTGTGGATCGTGGATTAGACCCATTGACAACAAATCTTGTTGTAGCGGATGTGAGTAAAACGGAAAAAACGATTTGTTTAGCAGTTACACCTTCTTTAAAAGCATATGGAATTTCAGGAAGAGCTCGTCTATTTGAGGTTGTCCAAAAAGTAAATGAAATCAATATGATGCGTAAAAGAAAAGCTGTGAATCGTCAGTTTCAAGGAGAATCTTATGATGCTGTGGAACTACAACAAAATCCATCACTTGCCTTAAGTTATATTGCGGCACCTCCTAGAATGGCATATTATATGGACTATAGCACGAAGATTTATGAAATCTATTTAAAATATGTAGCACCTGAAGATATTCATGTATATTCCATTGATGAAGTGTTTATGGATGTGACGAGCTATTTAAACACCTATCATATGACACCTAAGGAATTGGCAAAAACAATCATTCAAGATATTGAGAAAAGTACATATATTACCGCAACAGCAGGAATTGGTACGAATTTATACCTTTGTAAGGTAGCGATGGATATCGTCGCAAAGCATGTGAAACCAGATAAAGATGGTGTAAGAATAGCGTTGTTAAATGAACAAAGATATCGTGAATTGTTATGGGGACATACACCAATAATTGACTTTTGGAGAGTTGGGAGAGGGTATGCGAAGAAGTTAGCACAAATTGGAATCTATACGATGGGAGATGTCGCAAGATGTTCCATTGGAAAAGAACATGAGTATTACAATGAAGAACGTTTGTATCAATTGTTTGGTGTAAATGCGGAGTTGTTAATTGATCATGCATGGGGATATGAATCTTGTACCATGGAGGATATTAAAGCTTATCAACCAGCGAATCACAGTATAGAAACAGGACAAGTTTTAAGTTGTCCCTATCCATTTGAAAAAGCACGTTTGATTGTAAAAGAAATGCTGGATTTATTAGCGTTGGATTTGGTAGAAAAACAATTTGTAAGTGATCAAATTGTATTGCATGTTGGCTATGATATCGAAAATAGTGAAAAGGCTGCGCAATATGTCGAAGAGTTTACAACTGACTATTATGGACGTAAACTACCCAAACACGCGCATGGTAGCGCAAACCTTGATAAACCAACTTCCTCATCAAGAGAAATCATACAAGCTGTGATGAAGGTGTATGATGCCATTGTGAATCCGAACCTTACCATACGACGTATCAATATATCTGCGAATCATCTCTTACACGAACAACAAGATGCCAATCAAACGAGTTGTGACCAATTGGATCTTTTTGTAGATTATGAAGCCTTGGCAAAACAAGAACAACAACGAACCATTGCATTAGAAAAGGAAAAAGAATTACAGAAAGCAACCCTTCGTATCAAAAAGAAATATGGCAAGAACGCATTGTTAAAGGGTATGAATTTAGAAGAAGGTGCACAAAGCAAAGAAAGAAACGAAAAGATTGGTGGACATAAAGCATAAAGAAAGGGAGCGATTATATGGAAAAAAAGAAAACAAATACATATGAAGATATCATCCATTTACCAAGACATCAATCTAGAAAACACGCTCCTATGCCCCGTCTTTCTAGAGCTGCACAATTCGCTCCATTTGCGGCTTTGACTGGACACAAAGAGGCAGTTTATGAAAAAGAAAGAATCACAAGTTCTAAAAAAATATTGGATGAAACTGAAAACATACGCTTAAATGAAGAACTACAAAAGATTCTATTACATTTAAAGAAAAGGCCACGTATCAAAGTGACCTATTTTGAACCAGATATTTATAAACATGGTGGTGAGTATATCACCATCAATAAGAACCTTAAACGGATAGATGATGTGGCGCATGTGCTACATTTTGAAGATCAAACGAAAATTTCCATTGAAGATATTTGCGAAATAGAAATGCTAGAAGATTAACTTCTTAAGAAGTTTCTTTCCGATAGTTTCTTGGTGTTGTATGCATATAGCGTTTGAATACTTTAGAGAAATAACTAGGGTCTTCAAATCCACATAACGCACATATTTCAGTTATCGGTTTATCACTCTCTTGAAGATATTGTGTAGCTTTTGATATACGATATTGCATCAGGTATGAAATAGGGGAATCATGCAATGTTTTTTGAAAACAACGCAAAGCTTCTCTCTCACTGATGTTGACACAATCTGCGATATGTTTCAATGTAATATCTTCTTGGTAATGATGTTGAATATAATGCAACATATATTTGATACGTTTTACAGTGTTTGTCTCTTCCTTACTAGTTTCTTGTTCACATAATACATGAGACACTAATAAATACCACATATGAGATAATTGTTCTCGTACTAACATTTCATAAGCGAATCCACCTTTCTCATAATGCTCAAAAGCTTGTAGAACACATTGAGCGGCTTCTTTCTCCCACATCTTTGAAGAAGACATTCTTATATAGGGAAGATTGTTGTTGTGTAAGAGGGGATCGATATAATGTTGTTGTACAACACCTGAAGTTTTATCACTGATAAGATCTGCAGAAAATACAAAAGAATAAAAAATACAGTTTCCATGATGTCCCTTGATGGAATGCAAGACATTTGTATTAATAAAAGCACCTTCTTCTTCTTGTAAGATAACTTCTTCCTGTTGGATTTGTAACGTTGCACTTCCTTGATAGATATAAAGCACCTCAATGGTTTCATGCCAATGCCAAGGAATTTCATTTGCGGGCATTTGTTTTAAGTCATTATAGAAAGCACTGATAGGAAATGTATCACTACCAGCCGCAATAATTTCACGGCGTCGTTCATCAAGTTCTATTTCACAAATAGGAGTTTTCATAGGATATCCTTACCTTTCGTCCAAATTGTAATACTTTATGGCTATATTATTATGGTAAGAATGCTCTTTTGTCAATATAATTATAGTTAGAGGTGATCAAAATGGGTAATTATTTAAAAATAGATTTACATATGCATAGTGTGAAAAGTGATGATGGAGAATATACTCCAGAACAATTAATGAAGCTTTGTCATAATGCAGGATTAGAGGTTGTCGCAATTGCGGATCATAATAGTGTAGAAGCAGTATCTGATGCGAAGATAGCCGCAAGTGCATTAGGGTTAACATTAATTCCAGCAATTGAACTTGATTGTGTTATTGATGATGTAGAATTGCATGTGTTAGGATATGGCATAAATGAAGCAGATGTAGCCTTCGCGAATGTAACAGCTTCTTTATTAAAACAAGAACAAGCCGCAGCTGGAACACGTTTACAACTTGCTCGTGATTTAGGATTGTATATCGATGAAGATAAAGCATATGAACTATCTCATCATGGATGTATTACAGGAGAAGTGATTGCGGAGGTTGCCTTAATGGATGAACGTAATCATGCGTTCTTAAAAGAATATTTGCCAGGAGGATCACGCAGTGATAATCCATATGTTAACTTTTATTGGGACTATTGTTCACAAGGAAAACCAGCATATGTAAAAATCAATTATATGAGTTTAGAAGAGGCAATCCATTTGATTCAACATGCAGGAGGTATTGCTGTACTAGCACATCCTGGAAACAATACGAAAGAAAATGTAGACTTATTAAACTATATCTTCTCTTATGATGTTGTTGGAATTGAAGCATATAGTAGCTATCATACTCCAGAACAAGTAGAATTCTATCGCAACTACGCCAAAGAACATCATCTATGTATCACAGCGGGTAGCGATTTCCATGGAAAAACAAAACCAGCAATACATTTAGGAGAGATGGAGTGTGTCGATCCTGAAGAAATTTATCAATCCAAAGTATTGCATATTGGAATTTAAAAAAAGCCGATGTACGTGAATGAAGTTATCATGTGCATCGGTTTATTTTTCTCTTTTCTGTAAACGAAGCAAAATGAAGAAGAAAACACCCATTCCAATTAAAACAAACATATTATCCCATAAGGTCGTTGTATGTGTGCCATATTCAAAGACTAATCCAAACTGTTTCTTAAACTCTAACAAGGCTGTTTCTTGTCCAGTAGGAAACGATCTTTGTAAGACATCTTCCATCATCACATTGCGAAATAATGCAGCTCCATGACTTGGTGGAAACCAGGCGATGATAACTTGTAAAAAATGAGGTAAAGAACCAATGGGAACATAGATCCCCATCAAAAAACCAGATAGGGTACCAATGATTGTTGTAATATTACTAAAAGAGGAAGCACTATTAAAAAATGACATAATAAAATAAAGCATCGAGGTACAAGATAAAATTGATAATAACATGATTCCAAACAATTTCATAAACGTCACAATATCCAAAAGCTTTCCACCATACGCTAAAATATACATCTCCGCGATACCAAGTGTTACAGTAGAGATGAGAAAGGTAATCACAATAGTAGAACAAATATATGCAACTGATATCTGCATACGAGAAATAGGGGAGATACGAAAATCATCTAGGATGTGATGTTGTTTATCCTCAATAACAATACCAAGGACACTTAAAGATGTGGTCAAAGAAACAATACCTAAAGTACCCGCCATAATCCATGTATCACTAATTTCTCGAGCGGTATCTGGGAACGGTGCTTTCAGTGGTTTAATCATCATATCTCCAAGAAAGCAGATGTATAAAAACAGTACAATAAAAACTGCCATAAACGAAAAGAACAGTGCACTTTTATCCTTGAAAAACAACATCATATTACGCTTCATTAAAATTGCGATAACGCTCATAAAACATCTTCCTCTAACATATTCAAATATAGTTCCTCCATGGTTCCCTTATGCAATTCAATATGATCAATACTATGTTCACACCCTCTTAAAATGGACATGAGATGATAAAAGTTTAAGACTTCCACATCAATGTAGGAATTCTTTTTTTTATATGGAATTCGTTTCATCTGCAATTGTTTTGCGATCGTAGATAAGGCATCGCTATACAAATAGAGATGTTCTTTTTCAATGGAGCGAAGAAGTTCTTCCTTTGTTCCATCAGCCACAATTTTCCCATGTTGTAAGAGTGTAATGTGATCTGCTATTTCAGCTTCTTCCATATAATGCGTTGTCATAAAAATCGTCATGTGTTCCTCATTGTGAAGTGCACGAATCATATCCCATAGTTCCTTTCTAGATACAGGATCAAGTCCCGTACTAGGTTCATCGAGAATAAGAATACTAGGTTTTGGAATAAGTGCACGAGCAATATCCACCTTACGACGTTGCCCACCAGATAATTCTTGTACTTTTTGATGTAGGAAAGATTCTATATGACATTGTTTCATTAGCGTTTGTAATCTTGCGTACGCATGTTTTCCATAAAGACCATACAACCCACATCGCAAAAGTAAGTTTTCTTTTACACTTAAACTTTCATCCAACATACTCCCTTGAAACACAATCCCAAGTTCTTTACGTATAGCATGATTTTGTACTCCTAGTGTATAACCTTCCATTTCAATACTCCCTGTATCCCAAGAAAGCAAAGTAGAAAGAATGGAAATCGTCGTTGATTTACCCGCTCCATTAGGACCTAAAAAAGCAAATATTTCTCCCTTTTTTACTTGAAACGAAATATCATCAATTGCGATATGATTCCCATACCTTTTACTCACATGTTTTACAACAATGCTATATTGCATACAATCACCCAATTCATTCTATGCCATAACACATCTAAATATGGCAATTAGGCTGACAAACAAGAAAGAATGAATCCACAACATACCATAAAACGGGGGTGACTTGCATGGACTTTCTACAACTTATGAATTCCTATATAAAAAGTGAATTATTGATCATTACTCCAGTGTTATACATTATCGCAAAGATGATGGACAACAGTCATATGGATAGTAAAAAGATACCATGGTATTTGTTATTGATATCCATCATTTTATCAACGCTGTATACATTTGCGAATGTAGATGTATCGACGCGTTCTTTATTTATGATGGCAGTATTTACTTCGTTTGTACAAGGAGTGCTACTTGCGGGTACAACGGTATTTGGTGGCATTCTTGCAAGCTTAATGAAGAATAAGAAAAAATGAAGTAAATGCATAAAAAGGGAAGCGATGTAACAAAAAAAGAACACCCAGTGCATAGTACTCATAATCCATCGTTTTATTATGAAAACGTGGTCTTACTCACTATCAAATGCGTGTTCTTTTTATCGTATACTTTTTATGTAATCCTTCGTTTACTAGAATTAAAGATGAAACAAGCTTCACGATACTTACTAACTGCTCTTCTAGAAATGAGAATTCCTTCATTCTCTAACAATTTTCTTAAATCTTCATCACTATAGGGATGATGCTTATCTTCTTCATCAATCAATACTAATAAACGTTTCTTTATTTCTTCTTTTACACTTTGTTCACTTCCACCATTTGCCAACATTTTCTTTAACGTATAATATTTGTTCTCAAATTCAAAAGACTTATTCGCAATAGCTCTTGAAATGGTAGAAACATGTAGTCCACAATTTTGGGCAATCATCGCTAGTGTTAAATGCTGTAATGGTCCATGATTTAGGAAAAAGTCATGTTGTACATCACAGATATATTGCATAATCTGTAAAAGCGTCATATTTCTTTTTTGAATACTTTGTTGTAGATTCTTCACAAGTGCGCGTTGTTGTCTCATAAAAGAGGTAAGTTCTTTACTTTCTTTCATAGATTCATCCATTTGAAAAGAAAGTGATAAATCATCGTTTAACAATTGGATATTTACAGTTTCATCTACAACATCAATTTTAAACTCTGGATTCACAAAGATGGTTTCTATGGAATAATTGGCAGCTGGTTTTGGATTGCATGTCTGAATAAAATGGAATCCTCTTTCCAACTCTTCCTTACATAAATGTGTCTCTTCTGCGATATGTTGCCATCTACGAAGGGCTAAATCTTCTAAGTAATTACACAATGTGTATGCAATCTGTGCATCTGCTTCCTCACTGTTTTTACATTGGATTTGAAGACAATCCTTTAAATCAAAGGCAAAGATCCCAACTGGTTCAAACGTATGTAAAATATTCAGATGTGCTTGTATTTGTGCTTTATGATAAGGAGAATGATGATAGAGCTGATCTTTTTTTACTCTAAAATACCCATTGCTATCCAATTGAGAGAGTAAATACTCGCATAATTCTTCATCAATTTTGCCATTATAAAGATGTACTTGTTCCATCACTTCATCATACAAAGAGCGTTTGCTATGATCATATTCTAAATATGCATCACTATCTTGTTCGACTTGAAAACCCTGCACTTGTAGGTAGGGATGTTCATTCATTTGTTCTTGTAAAAAGACTCTTAGCTCATCATTGCTATAGGATAAGATTCTTAATGAATCACTTTTTCCTTTATGAAATTTTGTCTGCAATGAAATCTCTGGTTTTGGAATGAGGGTTTGTTTCATAGTACGTTGACTCCTATTCTACATCCCCCTATATTCGTTATTAGAATTATACCATATCTAGCTAACACAAAAGAACCATTTGAGAAATAAACTATAAAAATAAAGAAAGATACGTAGGCTTTGTATCACCTAATACGTATCTTTCTTATTTGTTTATTAAAATACTAAGATATCGCAATACCTGCACTTGCATAACCAACAACTGAATTTATTAAAGTTAAGCCTGTTGCAGTCGCAGTAAATACTAAGAGTAAGCGTGTCTGATTAGTAACATTGATATTTAAGCCAGTGAGTGTACCAGATGTGATTGTCCCAATAGCTAAGATTCCAGTCAATGTTGGAGACAGATTCAAGGTTGCCCCTGGAACTGCTGTAAAACTGTTGTTTGGTGTTGTTGATCTATAAAGTGTTGCAGTGATAGTAACGTTAGAACCAACAAGACTCAAGGCAGCAGTTGTACTGAAGAATGCACTTATACCAGTAATCGTACCTGCTCTAGGCATAGAGAATGCAAAGTTGGTAAGTGTTCCTGCTGCATTGGTTAAGTCAATAACTCCACCTACAATACTTATTCCAGCCGCACTAGAACCAAAACCTACAAATGCAGGAGTTCCTACTAAACCACCAGCAATAGTTGTTACTGTAATTGGCAATCCTGAAGAGAAAGGAATGATTGCGGCAGCACCTTCTTCTCCTTGAGGACCTGTAGGACCTGTAGGACCAGTTGCCCCATTAGCACCAGTAGGACCAGCGACACCTGTTGCGCCATTAGCCCCTGTGTTTCCAGTAGGGCCTGTAGGACCAGTTGCCCCATTAGCACCAGTAGGACCAGCGACACCTGTTGCGCCATTAGCTCCTGTGTTTCCAGTAGGGCCTGTAGGACCTACTTCTCCATCTGCTCCAGTATTTCCGGTAGCACCAGTAGGTCCAGTTGCCCCATCTGCACCTGTATTTCCAGTTGCACCAGCAGGGCCTGTATTACCAGTAGTACCAGTTGCACCAGTATTTCCAGTAGCTCCAGTAGGGCCTACTTCACCATCTGCTCCAGTATTTCCTGTAGCACCTGTTGGACCAGTTGCTCCATCAGCTCCAGTATTTCCAGTTGCACCTGTTGGACCAGTTGCTCCATCTATACCAGTCGCTCCGGTTGCGCCAGTAGGTCCGGTTGCACCATCAACACCATCAATTCCTGTGTTTCCAGTAGGACCTGTAGGACCGGTTGCACCATCTGCTCCAGTAGCTCCTGTGTTACCAGTTGGACCAGTCGCTCCATCTGTACCATTTGCTCCAGTGTTTCCAGTAGGACCTGTTGGTCCTGTTGCACCATCTGCACCAGTGGCTCCTGTGTTACCAGTAGGACCTGTTGGTCCTGTTGCACCATCTGCACCAGTGGCTCCTGTGTTACCAGTAGGACCTGTTGGTCCAGTTACACCATCAGCGCCATTAGCTCCTGTGTTTCCAGTAGGACCTGTAGGTCCAGTCACACCATCTGCACCGTTTGCTCCAGTGTTTCCGGTAGGGCCTGTTGGTCCAGTCGCACCATCAGCGCCATTAGCTCCTGTATTACCAGTAGGACCTGTTGGTCCAGTCACACCATCAGCGCCATTTGCTCCAGTGTTACCAGTAGGACCAGTTGGTCCAGTCACACCATCAGCGCCATTAGCTCCAGTGTTTCCAGTAGGACCTGTTGGTCCAGTCACACCATCTGCACCGTTTGCTCCAGTGTTTCCAGTAGGGCCTGTTGGTCCAGTCGCGCCATCAGCGCCATTAGCTCCAGTGTTTCCAGTAGGACCAGTTGGTCCAGTCACACCATCAGCGCCATTAGCTCCAGTGTTTCCAGTAGGACCTGTTGGTCCAGTAATACCATTAGCACCAGTTGCTCCGTTGGCTCCTGTTGCACCTGTGTTACCTTTAGGTCCAGTAATACCAGTGGCACCATTTGGACCAGTATCTCCACGAGCCCCAGTAGGACCAGTGGCACCATTAGCGCCAGTAGGACCTGTTGCTCCTGAAATACCAGTCGCTCCGTTGGCTCCAGTAGCTCCTGTATTACCTTTAGGTCCAGTGATACCAGAGGCACCATTTGGACCAGTATCTCCACGAGCCCCAGTAGGACCAGTGGCACCATTAGCACCAGTTGGACCCGTCGCTCCTGAGATACCAGTTGCTCCGTTGGCTCCAGTAGCTCCTGTATTACCTTTAGGTCCAGTGATACCAGTGGCACCATTTGGACCAGTATCTCCTCTAGGACCTGTCGGACCAGTTGGTCCAGTAGGACCTGTAGGACCCGTTGGTCCTGTAATTCCCATTTCGGATTGCAATACTATGTCATCCATAAATTCACCCCTCTTTACCATATGCGAATGAATATTGTGAATGTAGGTAATCCTAATGCATGCATGATAAAAATAAAAAGAATCCATACTAGAAGAAAAGGAGTGGTCTGTATGAAGATTGGATATGCATGTATATTTTTAGGGGATGAACAATCACGTCAAAGAACTTGTACTTTAAAATATATTACAGAAGAGAAACTACAAGAAATCATATCTCATAATTTACAAGCATTGCGACGTATTTTGGCGTTTAATGCAGCACATAACATTATGATGTATCGATTATCATCGGATATCATACCGTTTGGTTCTAGTCCAGTGAATACGTTACCTTGGCAAAGTATATATCGAAAGGAATTGGAGGAGATTGGCAATTTTGTAAAGGAGAAGGGGATGCGGGTTTCCTCTCATCCAGGGCAATATACCATATTGAATGCGTTAAATGTGGAGATTATAGAACGCTCTAAATTAGATTTAGAATACCACTGCAGTATCTTAGATATGATGGGATTAGATTCTTCACATAAAATGGTATTGCATATTGGTGGGATTTATAATGATAAAGATTGCGCTATGCAACGTTTTATAGATGTGTATCGTACACTTCCAGAACATATACAAAGACGATTGGTTATCGAAAATGATGATCGTTATTATACTGTTGAAGATGTTTTAAAAATATCTTCATATACACATATACCAGTCGTGTTTGATAATTTGCACCATGAGATACTACCTCCTGAAGAATATAAAAGTATAGGTGAATGGTTAACGTTGGTACGTGATACATGGAAGAAGGAGGATGGTGTACAAAAGGTTCATTATAGTGAACAGGCAGTAGGGAAGCGATTGGGTGCGCATGCACAACATGTTACTAGTAATGTGTTTTTTTCATTTCTTGCGCAAGTACCTTTTGATGTGGATGTGATGTTAGAAGTAAAAGATAAGAATATTTCAGCTTGTAAGATACAATGTTTGTTAGAGCCTAATAATGCATGTTTTTATGAGGAATGGAAGTATTATAAATATTTGTTCTATTTACATTCCTTAGCAGATTATACGTATTATGAGTACTTGTTTAGTGAGCATAAGGATATCGATCGTATGGATTTTTATCAACTGGCAGAACGTTATCTTCGTGAAGAAGTGATGAATGAAAATTATCGTATGCTATTTCAATTCATAAAGAGAAATTGGCAAGATATCGTTAGTGAGCGTTCTATGAAACTTTACATACGAATGATGGAAAACTATTGTGAAAAGAATACGTCTTCTTCACTTTTTGTATCCGCAATCTATCGTATTGCCACTAGAGAGCAGTTAGTAGATGAAATAGCTGGTTCGATATTGTTGCAAATGTTGGTATAAAGCACTTGGTAGTTGTTCATAATATGTTTGACAGGAGGATATAAACATGAAAAGTTATCTAAAAAAATTTGGCTGTCTATGTTTGATGGCAGGACTATTAGCAGGGTGTAGTATGAACGATACTGCAAAAGAAGATATGAATAAGGTGAATAAATCCACCGAGAAAGCGGCAGATGATACAAAGAAGGCTGCTGATAAGGCAAAGACCACAACTGAGGATAGTATTGATAATGTGATGAACTATTTCACTACTAAGGGTATTGCCTATAATAATATGCAAGCAATTGAGAATATGGATTTTGCTGCTTATGAAGGTAGGTCTTTCATGATGAATGATAAGACAGCATATTTGTATCGTGTGAAGTCTGATGATGAAAGTATGAAAAAGGTCATGGATGAAGCTAAAAATAATGGAAAAGTAAAAGTGAAGGTAGATGGTAAGGAACAGGAGTATGGTGCACAAGTAAATGGTGATTATTTATTGTTGTATGACACAACTGCTAATACTGCAGATTTACAAAAAGCCTTCCCAAATTATCAACCAACAGGCGTTCATGGAAGTAATGCAAATGAAGATATGAATGGTACAGG
Source organism: Amedibacillus sp. YH-ame6 (assembly GCF_053848845.1). NCBI lineage: Bacteria > Bacillati > Bacillota > Erysipelotrichia > Erysipelotrichales > Erysipelotrichaceae > Amedibacillus > Amedibacillus sp. YH-ame6. The sequence continues at coordinate 12,575 of NZ_JBSPEZ010000032.1, read as the reverse complement.
TTCATCCACAGAAAACAACACAACAAACGATATGACAGACTAACCAGAGAAATTCTGGTTTTTTTATTTTGTTAGAGAAAAAAGTGATATAATATTTATATTATTACATGTATAATGTAACAATAGGGTTTATCATATAGACAAGAAGAGAAATGAGAGGTAATTTATATGATAAACGAAAGAACATTAGCAAAACAATTATTAAATGCAGTATGGGATGAGAATGTAGAACTAGCAACGATTGTATTGGAGGCAGGGGCAGATCCAAATTGGATTTTTAATGGGTATCCAATTTTGTTGCATGCGGTCTTTACTTGTAACAAAGAAATGGTGATGACTCTAATCGAAGCTGGGGCTACACAGGTAGAGGAAGCTTTAGGATTTGCTTTGGATCGCGGGATTGGGGAAATGGTGTTTCCACTTGCATTCTTAGGAATTGTACCGAAAGCTGAAAAAGTGAAGAAAGTATTTGGTCCTTATCCATCTCGTTACTGTCCACTTGATTATGTATATGAATGAAAGGTAGGATAAGTATGTCAAGAAGTGCTTCTTGTATTCAAATGTTATTGTTGTTGAAAGCTAGGGGCTTTATGAGTAGAAGTGAATTAGCGCAAGAACTTCAATGCAATGTCAGGAATATAGCAGAGTATAAAAAAGAATTAGAAGAGGCAGGCTATCACATAGATAGTACAACTGGTAAATTTGGTGGGTACACTCTACATCGAGGTACCCTTTTACCTGTGCATAGTTTTACTCCATATGAAGTAAGAGCACTTCAAGAGGCGCGCTTATTTATTCAAAGTCATCATGATTTTTTGATGCGACAAGAGTTTGAAAAAGCGATGGATAAAGTACAGGCAAATCTTGTATCTAATACAAAAGATAGAGATATTTATATGGAATATGATGTAGAACCTATTACAGAGCGTATGAGAAAAGCCATTGGGGAGTGTGAACAAGCCATCAAAAGCGGATTAAGATTAGAGCTGGGGTATCGCTCATTGCGTTCTAAGGAAGTCCAAAAGGTACAGGTAATGCCTTATGAGATATTGAATTATAAAGGGAGCTATTATTGCATTGGGTATTCTTTGAAAGCGAAAGATTATCGAACCTTTAAATTTAGTGAAGAGCGAATGAAAGAAGTTGTGATGTTAAATATTCCGTTTCAAAGGGATATGGATTTCAAATTAAAAAATCATATTGGGGAGAGTGGTTTGGTGAAAGATGAAGTGTTTGAACTGGATATGTATATTTATAGAGAACGTGCAAGACGTATTGCGGAGAAAAGAATAGGAATTGATCCTAAGATGGAATGGATGGATGAAGATACGTTACATTTTACAACCATCATGGAAGGGGAGATAGAGTGTATTGCATTTTTATTATCTTTAGGTGCAGATGTGACATTGTTGTCTCCAGAGCATTTGAAATTGAAAATGCTACAAATAATAAAAGATATGGGAGAGGCTTATTCTAATTCTAGTCATTCTCTGTTATAATTCTACATAAGAAAGAGAAGTGAACAGTATGTACCATTTGTCAGATATAAAAAAAATGGAACGTTGTCCTCGTTTTTTCTGGCTTTCTAGAAAAGAACGTAAGGATTTTGTGCCATTCATCAACTATAATGAAAATATGAGTGATTTAGTACGTGAGTTTTTGATGATTCAAGATGCTTTTGTTGGTAAAGTTGGAGATGAAGGTAGTCTTGCTTTGGATGCTTTTCATGAAAAGAAAACATTAGTAAATGCTCGTTTTGTGTATCGTGATTTACGTGTGAAAGCTCCTGTGTTAGTACAAGAGGCAGGCGTTGTTACCATGTATATGACGTATCGTAGTTGTTTTCCAAAAGAAAAGGAAGCACAATACATTGCGGATACGTTAAGTGTATTAGAAAAATTAGATGTTCATGTAGATCAAGTGCTTGCGATTCATTTGAATGCTAATTATGTACGTGAAGAGGATTTGGATGTAAAAGAATTGCTTGTTGTTAATCAACGTTTGTTTAATAATAAAAATAAAGCACATACAAGTATTTATGAGCTTGTGGATGAATGTAAACGTGATATAGATGAAGTAATTGATGCGTTGATTGCATGTGAATCTATGGATGAGATTGCTTATGAACGTACACCCAACTGTACAAGAGGGTTGAAATGTTCTTTTTATGAAGATTGTTTTTATGAAGATGTGGAAGATACGTCTATTCTTCATCTTGTACAATCCGCGCATAAGTTTACGATGAAAGAAGAAGGAATAGATGATTTGAAAGATGTTGATGTGGAACGGATTGAAGGAACACGTCATCAATATGCACAAATTATGGCTGCCAAACTTGGTGGAGAATATGTTGATAGAAAAGCTTTACAATGTTGGATAAAGGATCATATTACATATCCGATTTCGTATTTGGACTTTGAATGGGAAACATATGCTTTTCCTCCTTATACTGGAATGAAGCCATATGATGTATTGACTTTTCAATATAGTTTACATGTGGAACATGCTCAAGAGGAAGAACTACAACATCATGGGTTTATTGGAGAAGGTGATTGTAGAGAAGAATTTATAAAAGATTTGTTGGCGAATGTGCCAAAGAATGGAAGCATTCTTGTGTTTAATATGGAAGGTGCAGAAAAACTACGATTGGTACAATTGGCACAACAATTCCCACAATATGAAGAAGAATTAAAACAAGTGTGGTTAAGAATGGTGGATTTATCATTGCCATTTTCTACTGGGAATGTATATGATTTAAGAATGCAAGGTGGATATTCTTTGAAAACATTGGTATCTATTTATTCAGATTATACCTATCAAGATCTTGCGATTTCCTATGGCATGGATGCGGTAGATAAGTGGCGTCAATATCATGAAGCAAATCCAGAAGAAAAGAAGGAAATCTATGAACAACTTACCCAGTATTGTTCTATGGATACGTATGCAGAATATATTGTATATCATGCATTAAAAGAACTTGCTTCAAAATAAAAGGGAGGTGTCTGGATGTTTTATAACTTTTCGCAAGGACTACAAGAAATTGCCTATGAAGATGTAAAAGAAAATGATTTGGTGTTTGGAATTTGTAAAGGAACTGAATTGGAATTGTTTGTGAAACAATTTCAGTTTTCTGTGAATACACTACAAGAATACTTGCGTTCTTCTCATACGATTCATAAAATGGATTCGTATTATGGATATGATTTTGGACTATTACATGTGTTGCGCCCAAGTGAACAAGGGTTTCAAAAAATCAAAATTGCATTTTATGTAACGGAACACTTGGTGTTGGTAGTCTGTGATGATGAAGAATACGAAAAGACCTTATATGATGCAGTGGATAAGATGAATGCGAAAACATATTGTTTGGAGCATATCGTGAGTGCAGTAATGAACTGTGTCATTGCGGGAAATTTAAAGATGTTAGAAGACATTGAAAATAAACTAGCTGATTTGGATGAGGAAATCATAAATAATATAACGGATGGATTCAATCAGAAAACAAGGTTTATTCGTAATGATTTATTGTTTTTAACGCATTACTATGAACAATTGACAGATGTTTGTGAAGAACTCTTGCAAGATGAAAACAACTTCTTTGTGAATCAAGAAATTCATCACTTGCGTATTTTGGCAGATCGCATTACACGTTTAAATGGAAATGTGCATATGTTAAAGGACTATATGTTACAAATACGAGAAGCATGTCAATCACAAATGGATATAAATATGAATCGTATTATGTATATTTTTACAGTTGTGACGACTATCTTTTTACCACTTACCTTGATTGTAGGGTGGTATGGTATGAACTTTAAATTTATGCCAGAATTGCAGTGGCAATATGGTTATATTACGGTGATAGTTTTATCCGTATGCATTATCGTTGCATGTATTTGGTTCTTTCGAAAGAAAAAGTTGTTAAAATAAGTTGACAAGGGCTAACTTTTTGTATATACTTTAAGAGAAGTTAGATAAAACTAACAATTAGAGAGATGGGTTCCTTTCCCGTTATTCTTCCTTGAAACTTTACAACCAAACCTCTAACTTCTTAAATGACAGTGTGTACGCTGTCATTTTTCCTTTGTGTCACGCAGGGCATACAACTAGGGGTAAGGTCCATCATGGATATTTGTATTGAAAACTTCTAGCCAAAGAAAACAGTTTATTCATATGGAAGATACGAAAAGAAATATAGATGTTGAAATCGTAAAGAATATTGAGAATAGCTGGGAATGTGATGTATCGTTATACGTGAACAATCATCTTTGAATCTATCTTTAATACTGTAAAAGATTATTTTGCTTTTGCGTATTTAGAATGATAATATATATATAAGGAGAGTTCATGAAAAACGAATTATGATCTCCATAAGTCGCTCAAATTTAAGGGTAGAAAGAGGGTAAAATATGAAAAAAACATTATTTTTATTGCTATCCATCATGCTTTTAGTTGGCTGTTCTAAAATTGAAAAATCTACTGAGGTTACAGTTAAGGAGTGTGCAATCAGCGAGAACAAAGAGTCTTTGAAAATAGTTATAGAACATATCACACCAAAACAATATGATGTTGTGTATACTGCTTATTTGTTCCTTGATGAAGATGAAAATGTTAATAAAAATTTATCTGCTATTGTAAATGTAGGAATTGTTAAAAATCATACGGTCATTGGGACAGACAACTCATGGGGAGATTCCCATGTTCAAGCCTTCACATCATTTGATAAAGATGACAGGTTTACTCTTATTGGTAATATAGCTTATGAGAACGGATCTGAGAAATATAATGAAGAAGATATTATTGAAATGAAACTGCAAAAGTCTGATGGTAAATACAAAGTAAATATTGTTGACTTTACTACATTGGAGTAACCTGATTTTTATTATCTTAAAAATCATTTAGATTACTATATTTGATTCTGATTGAGAACAATAGGGGGAACCCAGGTTTAACTACTTGGATATACTCCTATTTTTCTTATGGTTTTCTATAAATATAGTATTGTTTTATACTGCTTAATGCTATCTATTGATATTCACACTTGCGAAAAACGGCAACTTTTATCTTATGTTTTCTTTGTTGTTTTAAGGAAATTGTTCTATCAAAGTTCAAAAAGGATATAAGGAAAACAAATTCTAAGATATAATTAATGTATTAGTACAAATAAATCATATAGTGAATAGACAAAATGAAAAAGTATGGTACTATAGTAAAACAGAACAGGAGTGATGTATATGGCATTTTTACCAACAACACGAGAAGAGATGATTGAACAGGGGTATGAGTATTTTGACTTTGTATATGTATGTGGGGATGCTTATGTGGATCATCCATCTTTTGGGTGTGCAATCATTACACGTGTTTTACAAGCATATGGGTATACTTGCGCCATTTTAGCACAACCTGATTGGCATAATGATGAAGAATTTTTACAATTTGGTGAACCACGTTTAGGATTTTTGGTTTCTTCTGGTAATATTGATTCCATGGTAAATCATTACTCCGTTGGAAAGCGTAGAAGAGATAGTGATTATTATAGTGATGAAGGGGTTATGGGAAAACGACCAGATCGTGCTACAATTGTGTATACACAGATTTTGAAGCGTTTATTTCCGCATAAGGCAGTTATCATTGGAGGGATTGAGGCAAGTCTCAGAAGACTTTCTCATTATGATTATTGGGATGATAAAGTACGACGTTCTATTCTTATTGATTCTCAAGCAGATTTGTTATTGTATGGGATGGGAGAAAATAGCATTGTAGAACTTGCGGATGCCTTAAATGGTGGTTTAGAAGCAAAGGATATTTGTTATCTTCGTGGAACTGTTTGGAAGAGTAAGTCGATAGAATATCTTGGGGAGCATATCATGTTACCAAGTTTTGATGAAGTAGTGAAGGATAAAAAGACATATGCAAAAAGCTTTCATGTTCAGCATGAGAATATAGATGCGATAGCAGCGCATGTGTTAGTAGAGCCTTATGATGGATGGTATGTTATTCAAAATCAACCTCCATTGCCTTTGTCACAAGAAGAAATGGATTTTACATACTCCTTACCATATGAGAGAACGTTTCATCCAAAATATAAATACATACCTGCTATTGAAGAGGTGCAGTTCTCCATTGTAAGCAATCGAGGATGCTTTGGTTCTTGCGCATTTTGTGCGATTACGCATCATCAAGGTCGTGTGATTTCCACGCGTAGTAAAGATAATATCGTAGAAGAAGCTAAACGGATTACAGAAATGCCGAATTTTAAAGGATATATTCATGATGTTGGTGGTCCTACTGCCAATTTCTCTCGCGAAGCATGTGATAAACAACGTGAATATGGAGCGTGTAAAAACAAAGAATGCTTATTTCCGAAACCTTGTGATAATATGAAAGTAGATCATTCTCGTTACTTAGATATTTTACGTGCAATACGAGAGCTTCCTAATATTAAGAAAGTATTTATTCGCTCAGGCATTCGTTATGATTATTTGATGTATGATAAAAGCGATGAGTTCTTCGATGAACTTGTAAAACATCATATCAGTGGACAATTAAAGGTGGCACCTGAACATATTAGTCCTGCTGTATTGGATAAAATGGGAAAACCTAGAAAAGAATTATATTTAAAATTTGTTGAAAAGTTTAAGGCAAAGAATGAAGAATTCCAGATGAATCAATTTATTGTGCCTTATTTGATGAGTTCTCATCCAGGTTCCGATTTACATGCGGCAATTGAACTTGCTTGTTACTTAAAAAAGATTCACTACACACCAAAACAAGTACAAGATTTCTATCCAACTCCAGGTACACCAGCAACCTGTATGTATTATACGGGATTGGATCCAAAAACAATGAAGCCTGTGTATGTCGCAAAAACATATGAAGAAAAAGCAATGCAAAGGGCACTTATGCAATTTACATATCCAAAGAATTATGATTTGGTTCATAAAGCATTAAAAGAAGCGGGACGAATGGATTTGATAGGGAATGGACCAAAGTGTTTGATTCCATTTCATAAATCTGGAAACTCTTTCCAACACAAACCTTATGGGAAAGTGAATCAAGGGAATGCAAAGGCATATCCTAAGAAAAAGCGACAGGTGAAGTAAATGAAGATTTTTAGAGAGCTTATTATTGTATTTGGAGTGTATTATATCGGAGAGTTTTGTGCCAAAGTGTTTGATTTAGTGATACCAGGAAGTCTGATTGGTATGGTAGTATTGGTCGTATTGTTACGTTTTCGTGTGGTGAAGTTAGAATACATTAGTAGTGTATCTGATTTTTTGTTGGGACATCTTCCATTCTTCTTCATTCCTGCGGGGGTGGTGTTGATTTCTGTGTTTCCCATCATTGCAAAGAATTGGATTTGGATTTTATTGTTGTGTATAATTACAACCTTTCTTACAATGGGGATTAGTGGTTGGAGTCTACAACACTTTATGGAGAAGAAAACAAAATGATGGATGCATGGCTACAATCGCCCATGTTCGGAATCTTGTTATCGCTCGTTGCGTTTGAAATTGGGTTGTATATACAAAAGAAAACAAAGCTAGTGATTTTAAATCCATTATTGGTTGCGATTATATTGATTATTATTAGTTTATTATGTACGGGTATAGATTTGAAAACATATCAAATAGGGGGAGATATGATCAATCTATTTCTAGGACCTGCGACAGTGGTACTGGCAGTTCCGCTGTATCAACACTTGCATAGTTTAAAGAATTATTTTTTTCCTATTATGATAGGGATTGTTGCGGGTGTGATTAGTGGATTATTGAGTACTTCACTGTGTGCATATTTATTTCATTTTGATGCGAGTATTGCGGCAAGTTTGATGCCAAAATCAATTACGACTCCGATTGGGATTGAATTAAGTGCAGAATTAGGAGGGATTCCTGCTATCACTGTATTGACAATCTTGATTACTGGAATCATAGGAGCGGTGATGTCTGATTTTGTATTTCGTTTATTTCGCATCAAACATCCGATTGCAAGAGGTATTGCATTAGGGGCTAGTGCACATGCAATCGGTACGACAAAAGCGATTAGTATGGGGAAGATTGAAGGGGCTATGAGTTCCTTAGCTATTGGGGTTACAGGGATTCTTACGGTTTTGTTGGCACCAACATTTTGGGCATTGATACAACAGATTTTCAACTAAAGAAGAGGCAATTTGAATGCCTCTTTTATAATTCTTCGCTAATTTGTGATAATACATCCTGTGTAAGTTCATCACTTTCCCCATGAACAGGTAAGCCCATCATGCGTTGAAATGCTTTTATTGCATTTCTTGTTTGTTCATCATAGGTGTTTGTGAGGGATACACTAGGCATGGCAGGATACACGCTCGCAACACTTTGTAGTTGATTTTGTAAATCTGTTATGGAAGTCAATGAAGAATTACTTCCATTTTCTATTTGCTGGGCAGTTTTAAATATGCTATCCCATGTAGAAGGACCTACAATTCCATCCACTCCTAAATTAAAGAGACTTTGATATTCACGTACGCCATCTTCTGTACGTGAGCCAAAGATTCCATCCGCTACTACAAGAGGAATACTAGGGTATTGTTTGTTGATGGTAATCAAAGCATTCTGTAAAGCAAGAACGCTATCTCCTACACTTCCAAGTTGCAAAGGTGTTCCAGGGTAAGGGGGTGTATTCGTATTTGGTATCTGATTCTCTATAGATGTGTATATTTCATAAATTCTCTCCCAAGTAGCTTGTCCAACAAGTCCATCGGCAGTAAGCCCAAATCTTCTTTGGAAGGCAAGCACTGCATTTTCTGTAGTTCTTCCAAATCTACCATCGATGGATACCGCTGGAATCTCAGGATAGAATAAAGAAATAGAAGAAAGGTAGTATTGCATGAGTTGCGTTTCTACGCCACGATTTCCAACACGTAATACGCTTCCTTGCCACTCACCACTGTATAAGTTTGCTAAATGTCCCAAAGAACCTAATTCCGCTAACTTTCTTACAGCTACATAAACAAAGCTTATTTTGTAATATGTGGCTCTTCCTACAATACCATCTACGGTAAGATTGAATTGTCTTTGAAATACACGCACAGCTGCTTCCATGGTGGGAGTAAAGATACCGTTCACTGGAAAAATAGGTTTGATATTAGGATAGTTGATGGCGATGCCATTCAATTGGGCTTGTAGTTGTGATACCACAGGACCTCGATCCCCTAGACGTAATGGAGTACCTGGATAAGACGATTGAATTGCCTGCATATTATTACTGGATATGATACGCACTTGATCTCCATAATAATAACGTAAAATGCGCAATGCATCATATCCACGATTCGCAAGGTCTAAGGTACCCCATTGTTTCATGCCAGGACATTGCGCGATTTTTCCATCACAATATTCCGCATAGAATGGTTCTTGAAAGTTTCTTTTCTGCAAGTATTCATTAAATACTTCATCAACAATCGCAGAAATATTGTCATAAATATTACGATTCTTTACGAATGCCTGGTCATAAGCAGTCGAGTTGGTAATATCGAAATTGTAGCCCTGACTTGGATACCATTCAGTAAATACTCGATTTAACACCAATGAAATTTGTGCCCAGATGTTGGCTTTCAGTGCTTCATACGGCCAGGTAGGATAAACTTCTGAACTTGCTACATTTTTCAAATAGTATATAAATGGTACCGTCAGGTTTTCAGCGTTACTAGTAGGTCTTCCTAAATGAACGGTAATATTTGTTGGGATGATGACTTCACGTAACATGATGGTCTTTCCTCCTTGTAGTTCCATGGAAGGTGAACTGGCTCTACATTCACTTTGCGAAGTTTGTAATTGATGCATAGGGATTATAGAAACATAGTCCTCATGAAACAAATTTTGTTCGCAAGGAATCATAGGGATAGATATGGTAGAATGTAAGTTCGCAAAAACTTGAATACCTTCGATTCTTTGTGTTCTAAATCCAAGCTTACGCACCTCTAAATGATACGTTGCATAAGCTTCCTTTGCACCTTCTGTTAAGGCATCACAAGATGCAGGTACAAAGAGTGCAATGTCCATACTCATCCCAGTCTTATCGCTCATAAAAAAATCTTCATAGTCTAGACAACCATTCTTCTTTTGAAAGATACGAAGATACACTTCACCAATAGGAAAAGCTTCACTTGTAATGGTTGTCTTTATCTGTAAGAATCCAGTTGCGATACGATCACCCCCTACATTACGGTATGTGAGTTGGGTAAAATGGCATGGTATGAATGCCTATGGAGGTAGAAATTTGTAAGAAAAATGCTACGATAGAAATCCATCGATGTGGTATAATAAACATGTTGATAAAGGAGTGAGCAATATGCCAAATATTATCACGCATAAATTATTCGCAGAACGTGTGTTTACACAATTACGTAAACAAGATATCAAAAGAATTATTGAACAACATCCACAGATTTTCTATATAGGATGTAATGGACCAGATTTTTTATTCTTTTCCAATAGTAAGCCATGGCATGCTCATCGCTCTCATAAATTGAATCGATTAGGTAGTCAAATGCATGCAAGCTTGATCAATGAATTTTATAACACGGCAATAGAGTGTGTAAAACAACAACAAGATGAAGTTACGAAAGAAACTATGATGGCGTATTTATTTGGTCATCTATGCCACTGGGCACTTGACAAAACTACACATCCCTATGTTTTCTATCGTACGGGAAACTGTAAAGGTTTGAGTGCAGGGTATCATCATCGATTTGAATCCATGATGGACACCATGATGCTAGATAAATTAAAAGGCATTGATATTACAGAATTCAGAAGTCATGAGATGTGTGCTTATGATGAAGATATGTTAAAGGCAATCGCTCGTATTTATGTACCAGTCGCAAAGAAGGTATATCATACGGAAGTGAAAGTAAATGAATTGCGTAATGCATTAGATTCTTGGCAAGATATTCAAAAGATGTTATACGATCCAAAACATATTAAGTATTATGCATTGAAGAGTGTGGAAACGATATTGCGTAAACCTTGGGCAATCTCCGGAAATGTTGTGAAACGTAAGATTGATGATCGATTTGATATTTTAAATGAACATCATACTCTTTGGTTTCATCCTTGTGATGATCATATCTCAAGTAATGCATCGTTTATGGAATTGTTTGAAGAAGCCGCAGATATTGCTCTTTGTGTGATTGAAAAAGCATATGGTTGTATCGAATATGGTGCACCTACAACTACGTTGTGCGAGGAACTACAAGATCAAGCATACGATAGTGGTATGAGTGGTGAACGTGAAATGAAGTTTTTTGATATTATTTATGAAGCATAACATCTGTACCAAGTACAGGTGTTTTCATATAGTATAGAATATATAGGAGTGTGAAAAAAATGGAAGTATTCGATATGCATGCAGATATTGGGTATGATGTCATGCAAAAAAGAAAACAAGGATATCATGGAGATATCCTAAAAAGATTTCATGTAGATAAATTAAGAAAAGGAGGCGTAAGCTTTCTTTGTATGGCCTGTAATTTTGAAGGAGAAGAATCTTGGCAAGATATGCAAGAAATGATCCTTGCTTTAAAAGAAGAAATCGCAAGTTGTGAGGATGTAGATTTAATACTTGATAAAGATACGCTACTTCTCGACAATGGACACATAAAGGCAATCATTACTGTCGAAGGAATGTGTGGAATACGAGAGGATGCTGCTATAAAGGTAGAATGGTTGTACCAACAAGGCGTACGTATTGCATCCTTATGTTGGAATGATGAAAATGCATTAGCAAGTGGTGTACGAGGAAACAAAGAACATGGACTTAGCGAAATGGGGAGAGAAGTCATTGAAAAAATGATGGAATTGAATATGGCTATTGATGTATCTCATGCCAATGAGAAAACATTTTGGGATATTATGCAATATAAAAATGCAGTTGTACTAGCTACTCACTCAAATGCAAGAGATTTATGCGAACATCCTCGCAATTTATACAAAGATCAAATGAAGGCGATTCAAGAACATCAAGGGATTATAGGAATTGTTAGTGCACCTTTCTTTGTTCACGAAGATAAAGAAAAACAGGATATGAAGCATATGATCGAACATATGAAGTATATTGGAGATGTCATAGGAAGGGATCGTATCTGTCTGGGTCTTGATTATATGGATTTCTATGAAGGATACGATGAAATACATGTAAAAAATTTGAATGATGCGTCGTTTACACAAGCGTTACTAAAAGAAATGGATAAAGAGTTAGATGAAATCAATGTTGCGATGATTGCACTAGGGAATGCGTTACGCTTTCTTGCGAAAATAATATAAAAAGGATGGTATAGGAAATCATATGATGATATTCTATACCATTTTTTTATCTATTAGGAACTTGCATAATTTAAGTGGAAATGAGAGAAAACGAAAAAAGCATGACGAAAAGGCTCTAAGAAGAGCCAAAGAAGGACACGACAAGTTTTTAGGGAGTGTAAAATAAAGTGTGTAAATTAGATAAGCGTACGATATCTAATATGCACACTTGTTTTATTTAATAAAAATGTGATAAATTATAAAACTGAATATGAAAGAGGTAAAGACCATGAC
>NZ_JBSPEZ010000031.1:0-31779 GCF_053848845.1 Amedibacillus sp. YH-ame6 | reverse complement strand
ATAGTTTTTATGAAATATGAGACGAAAATAAAAGTAAATAGAATAGAATTTGTCATAAGATTGACCTCCTCAACTATTTACCAAAAGACGCTGAGAGTAGCGAAGCGTCCGATTTCGAAAAAAGTGTCAACATATATTTTGAAAATAAGCAGAATAAAAAATAGGAGCTCTTTTACGAATTCTCCTATCCCTTAACTTAATGACATTGGCCATTTTGACATGTTTTTTTCTTAAATAAAGAAGTTATCTACAGTTTTTGGTCCTTCACTTAGTTCTTCATACGTATATAAAGGAAGATGTTCTTCTTTATACCGTTGTTTCAATTGTTCTACATAATTCCAACTTGTTTCAATCTGATCCCATTTTGAAAACCAAGAAGTATCTTCCTGTATCGCCGCCAACAACAAGCGTTCATATGCTTCGGGTGTATTGATACGATTGGTATCGGAACAATTTTGACAGAAATCCATTTGTGTGAGCTCTATATCATCACTATCTCCTGGTTTCTTAATATTAAATTGAAAGTATACACCTTCCGTAGGTTGAATCTTAATGGTTAATACGTTGGCATATGCATCCTTATGAATCCTTTTAAAGGTAATGGCCACTTCCATTTCTCTTCGATTTAGTTTCTTTCCCGTTCGAATGATAAAAGGTACATTATCCCAACGAGCATTATCTATAAATAAACGTAGAGCCGCATATGTTTCCGTCATGGAACCATTGGCTACACGATCTTCTTTCTGATAATTAAAATATTGACCAAGAACCATGCTTTCTTTTAAATCTAATTGTTCTACTGGACGAAGTGCTTGAAGTACTTCTAATTGTTTCTTATGCATATCTTCTTTAAAAAACGCATCCGGTTGTTCCATAGCTACAATACTTAGTAACTGAAACAAATGATTTTGCACCATGTCCTTAAGTGCACCGCTTTGATCATAATAATCCCCTCTAGTTTCCACACCAACCATTTCAAATGCATGAATATCCACTTGTTCAATATATTGTGCATTCCATGCATCCTGAAAAATAGGATTCATAAAACGAATGATTTGCATATTACGTACCATTTCTTTTCCTAGATAATGATCAATATGAAAGATATGCTCTTTTTCAAAGAAATTTTCAAGATTACGATTTAATTCTCGTGCAGACTCCAAATTTTCACCAAACGGCTTCTCTATAATAACTTTACCATCTTTTGCATGTTCTACATGATGTAATCCTTTCGCGATTTTCTCAAAAAAGTTTGGGGACACTGCGAAGTAGAAAATATGATTTTGTAATCCTTGTTTTTGATATAGTTCATTTAAGGTAAGATACGCATCTTCCTTCGTAAAATCCATCTGATGATATTGTATTTGTGACATGAAACGAGCAAACATATCCTCACGATAAGGTAAACGTGCAAATTGTTGTACCCAGGCTTTTGCCTCTTCACTATACGCGCTATGATCATAAGCTCTTCTTCCAATAATGACAACATGTGCATTTTCATTCAACTTTCCATCGGCGAACAAGTTATATAAAGCTGGCAACAGTTTACGAAAGGTCAAATCTCCAGTTCCACCAAAGATTGTAAAGGTAACATCATGCATGGTGTTTCCCCCAATCATGATGGAAAGATCCCTCTTTATCTACACGCTTGAAAGTATGTGCACCAAAGTAATCACGTTGCGCTTGTATTAAATTCGCACCCACATGCGCACTAGATAACATATCCAAATAAGTGATTGCACTACTTAAAGATGGAATTGGAATGCCTTGTAGGATTGCATTTGCACACAACGTACGAAGACTATCCTTATCTTGTTGAATGCACTTAGAAAAATATTCATGAAACAACAAATGGGATAATGTTGGTTCTTCCTTATAAGCTTTCATAATTTCTTCTAAAAAGCTTGCGCGAATGATACATCCTGCACGAAAGATAGATGCAATTTCATCAAAAGATAATTTCCAATGATAATATTCAGCTGCATGTTTCAACAAATCAAATCCTTGTGCATACGCAATAATTTTAGCCGCATACATCCCTTCTTCAACTTGTTTTATCAATGCTTCTTTATTTACGTTTCCATCCTTCATAGAAGTCGCAAATAAAGTATGTGCTTTCTCTTTGTTCTCATCATTTGACATCACTCTTGCCAAATAGGAAGAGGTAATCATAGACACATCAACACCTAAATGCATAGCTTCTTCACTTGTCCATTTCCCAGTTCCTTTTTGACTTGATGCATCTTGAATCAAATCAATAAGATTCATCTGTGTATCTTCCTCTATTTCTTCAAAGATATTTGCGGTTATTTCAATCAAGAAACTATTCAATCTTCCTTCATTATACCCTTTGAATACACGGGCTAATTCTCTATTACTAAAATGACCGACATGCTTCAACATCAAATATGCTTCACTTATAATCTGCATATCCGCATACTCGATTCCATTGTGAACCATCTTTACATAATGGCCCGCGCCATTCTCTCCTATATATGCACAACAATCCTTTTTATCTTCACTCTTCGCACTGATGCGTTCTAAGATAGGACGAATTTGTTGATATGCTTCTTTATCTCCTCCAGGCATAATACTAGGCCCAAAGCGAGCTCCTTCTTCTCCTCCTGATACACCTACTCCAAAGAATAAAATTCCTTTTTCCTTCAAATAACGCTCTCTTCTAATGGTATCTTGAAAATAGGAATTACCACCATCCATAATAATGTCTCCTTCTCCTAGAAAAGGAAGTAATTGTTCGATAATGCTATCCACTGTATCTCCAGCTTTTACCATCAACATAAGTTTTCTAGGTGAACTTAAAGAATCTACCAATTCTTTTATGGTTTCATACCCTTGAAAATTTTTGTTAGGTTCTTCCTGTAGTAATCGTTTCGTAACTTCATAAGAACGATTGTATCCACCTACATGAAATCCATGATCTGCCATATTGAGCGCAAGGCTTCTTCCCATGACAGCTAATCCAATAATTCCTATATTATTTTTCTGCATGTTCTTTCCCTCCACTTTCAAATGCAATTGCCACACCTTCTGGGATATCGCCCAAACGATCTACAAACGTTAATATTCCACTCACTGTATTTCTATGAAACGCAGTTACATCATTGGTATTACGATTCACACAAAATACATATGCATCATCCTTTGAAATGTTCATATCTCGAGGATGATCTCCTCCACAATTTATGGATTGTACAACACCCCAATTTACGATATCAATTACACAGAGCTTGTTGATTTCTCGTAGCGATACGTATAAAAATCTCTCATCCTGACTCATGCGTATTGCCGCAGCTGATGCGTGTTGTCCTTCATCTAACACACATAAACTCTTTACGATTCGATCATGATCCTTTAGTTTTATTGAAAACACTTCACAACTAAGTTCACTCAGCAAATAAAGAGTTGCTTCATCGTCGCTAAGCACTCCATGTCGCGGACCCGTTCCCTCTTTAAATTCTATGCTTCTTTTCAATTCTAAAGAAGTTCGTTCATATATCAAAATATTATCCAGTAAGCAATTGGGCACAATCACTTCATCCTGTGTCAACAACACTTGATGTGTACCAGCTTTCTCTTGGATGAAAATCACTTTATCTAAGGTGATTTCATGAACACCTTTATGATAACGTACGACCATACCATCATGATAATTCGCAGTATAAATATAATGTTCATCTTGGGTAATGTAACAAGCAACATGGGTTTCTGTACCATTACAATGCATTAGATTGCTCTTATTTGCCATCACGCAAGGTTTATCTAAATTGCATGGAAATACCAATGTTTCATAATCATAAGATACATATTTCGCTTCTTTTACTTGTAAATATAGATCATGATGTACAAATTTTTTACTACTTGTATCAAAAGAGAATTCATAAATCCCTTTATCACCATAGGTTCCAATAAATCCATGAATATTCTTCATACACGCCACCTCTTTCTTATGTTGTATCATACGCTTGTTTGCCTCATCTAACAACTAAATTGCTCATACACTTATAGTATACTCTTCTTTCGTAACATGCTATCCAAAACAAAAGACGATTGATTACTCAATCGCCTCCGTCCTATTAATTTTCCTCTTCCACTTCCTTTTTATGTTGTGCAACAATTCCATCTGTTATATTTTGAGGAACGCTATCATAACGTTCGAATTCTTGCATATAAGAACCACGACCTTGTGTCATAGCACGTAATTCAATTGGATACTTCTGAATTTCTGCTAGTGGTACTTGCGCATTGATAATCTGATAGCCATCTACCATATCCATACCCATAATAGCACCTCTACGTTTATTGAAGTCACCAATAATTGTACCTGTAAAATCATCTGGCACACGAACAGTAACATTCATGATAGGTTCTAAAAGTATTGGTTTGGCATCTACCATACCTGCTTTATAAGATAAACGAGCAGCTAATTTAAATGCCATTTCACTAGAGTCTACATCATGATATTTACCATCCATTAAGGTAGCCTTCACATTCACAACTCGATATCCTGCTAAAACACCATGATGCATGCATTCACGTAAACCTACTTCAACTGCAGGGAAATATTGACGTGGTACTGCACCACCAAATACTTTTTCTTCAAATACCATTTCTTCTACATCTGGATTTGGCGCAAACTCCACAAATACATGCCCAAATTGACCATGTCCACCAGATTGTTTCTTATGACGCCCTTCCGCAATCACTGTCTTACGGATCGTTTCGTGATAAGGTACTTTTGGAGTTTCAAGACGTACTTCTACTTTATATTTCGTACGAAGTTTAGCTAAAATAACTTCAATATGTTGATCACCAACTCCATATAAAACCGTTTGTTTTGTTTCAGGATGATTCTCTAATCGCAATGTTGGATCTTCTTCACACATTCTAGCAAGTGCATTACTCATCTTATCTTCATCATTCTTTGAATTAGGGAATACTGCCATACCAAGCATTGGTGTAGAGAATGGAACTGGCTCTACCATATAGTGCTTTGTTTTTTCACATAAAACATCGTTGGTCTGTGTATACTGCAATTTCACAATTGCACCAATATCTCCTGTAAACAATTTACCAACGGCTGTTTGATGCTTTCCTTTGATAATAAAGATACTTGATATTTTTTCTGTTTTCTCTTTATTTGTATTATAAACAACAGAATCACTGCTCATAACACCTGCTAATATTTTTACATAGGATATACGTCCAACAAATGGATCCACAACTGTTTTGAACACTTGCGCACATAAATCTTCTTTCTCATTTGTTTCCAATACAACATCTTCATTCTTTTCAACGTCACGTACACGAATGCTTCCACTTTCACCATATGTTGGAAAATATTTGATTATTAAATCCATCAAACGTTCAATACCGATGGTATGTGTAGCACTTCCAGAGAATACGGGGCGAATGTCACCATTACGTACACCCAAACGTACTCCTCTTGTTAGTTCCGCTTCACTAAACTCTTCACCACTGAAGAATTTCTCCATCAATTCATCGTCTCCCATCGCAACAGCTTCTGCAATTTGATCTTTATAATCCTTCACCATTGCTTCCATATCTGCTGGAACTGGCTGTGCTTTTTCAGGATCTGCTAATGGACCTTCATAATACCAAGCTTTATCTCTAAGGATATTAACGGATCCAATAACTTTACCATTTTCAATGATTGGTACTTCAAAAGGAATTACACTTTTTCCAAAGGTATTACGTAGTGTATTGTATGCCGTATCAAAAGAGGTATTATCTTCATCTAGTTTATTCACAAAGAAGATGGTAGGTGTATTATGTTTTTGCGCATTTTCCCATGCTGTTTGTGTTCCAGGTTGAATCGCATCTTTCGCATCCACAACAATCAATGCACTATCACCAACTGCAATACCCTCTTCAACTCCTCGAATAAAATCGATATATCCTGGTGTATCTAAGAAGTTAATTTTACAATCTTTCCATTCGATTGGTACTAAAGTCGCATAAACAGAAATCCCTCTTCTTATTTCTTCTGCATCATAATCAATTAGGGAACTTCCCTCACTCGTTACACCAAAGCGATCACTTGCTTTTGTATAGTACAACATGGATTCTAAAACTGCTGTTTTACCAACACCACTATGACCTAGGACAACTACATTGCGCACTTCATGACTCAAATAGTCTCTCATATGGACGTCCTCCTATTTCAAAATTGGCTTCAATTGAGCCAAGCATTCATTTCGTACATAGTGAATTGCTTTGTTACCTTCTTTATCCATTAAATCCTTATCTGCACCATTCGCAAGCAATTCTTCTACTAATGAAAAATAGCCTCCATAAGCAGCACGCATCAATGCGTTACATCCATTATTATCACATAAGTTTACATCAGCACCACGTTTGATTAACATTTGGATTACGTCTTTTTTAAACGCAACACAAGCCTCCATCAAAGCACTTCTTCCCACTTCATCTTGTGCATTAATTTCTGCACCAGCATCTAACAATACTTCAACACAGCGATCATGTCCTAAAAACGCTGCACGCATCAAAGAAGTTCTTCCACGATCATCTGCTTTATTTACATCTGCACCAGCTTCAATCAACTTCTTACAAATTGTTTTATTTCCTTTTTTCGCAGCACCCATAATTGCTGTCTTTCCTTTATTATCTTCGATGTTCACGTCAGCACCATTGTCAAGCAACACCCTCACGATATCTTTATAATCGCGTTTCGCCGCACGCATCAAGCCAGTTCTTCCGTCTCCATTTTGATAATTGATGTCACAATTCTTCGCAATCTCTGCGCATACAGTCGCAAAATCACCATTTGCACATGCATCCCAAAAAGCCTTGTTTAATGTCTGATCCATTTTAAATTCCTCCTTATATTATATAGAATCAAAACTTGAAAAAAAACGGACGCAAAGCAGTTACGCTCTACATCCATTCAAAAACCATACACAAGCCCCAGTACATCTTCTACTGGTACGTCGCGAAGCGCTCTTTCATCTTGATATACAATATTTCTATCCATGTGAATCACGCTCCTTTTTCTTGTTTATAAGTATATTGTATCCTATTTAGATAATTTTGCAAGCGATTTCATAGAACTTTTTATCTTTTTACAAAATGAAAATTTTTCACTACATTTTATACATCTTTTCTACGATATTCTACTAACATTTTATGCGCTCCTTACAGAACAAGACCTTAAAATTTTAGTTATAATAAAGGACGCTCATCACAAGCGTCCTTTAAAATCTTTATAGCCAAATTCTTTTAAACAAATAAGTTCCTCTTCTTTTGTATATAGATAAATCCAAGGCAAGGGCATCCCATTGAAGGTATTATTCTTCACCATGGTGTACATCGCCATATCTTGAAATAGGATACAATCATTATTTTTCAGAGATACTTCGAAGGAGTATTCTCCGATTACATCTCCTGCTAGACATGTATTTCCCGCAAGGATATAGGAGTGTTTTTTATCATTGGGAGTGCTAGCGCCGACCACAAGTGGTCGATAGGGCATCTCTAATACATCCGGCATATGACATGCCGCTGAGGTATCTAGAATCGCTATCTTTTTATCATTTTCAATGATATCAAGTACGCTACTTACAAGATAGCCTGCATTAATTGCGACAGCTTCTCCTGGTTCCAAATACACTTCTACATCATAGGTGGCTTGCATGTGTTGAATTAGTTTCTTTAGTTTATGGACATCATATCCTTGCTTACTAATATGATGTCCTCCTCCCATATTCAACCACTTTACATGGTGTAAAAGCTCATGGAAATCGCGTTCAATTACGTGTAGGGTACGCTCTAGTGTATCTGCACCTTGTTCGCACATCGTATGGAAGTGAAGTCCTTCAATGCCTTCTATATTCACATGTTGTAATTGTTCTTTGCGAATTCCCATACGAGAATTCGGTGCGCAAGGATTGTATAAGTCCACTTCAATTTCGGAATATTGTGGATTGATACGTAAACCACAAGATGCCTTATTCATAGCTTTATGTTTCCATTTTTCCCATTGTGCAAGTGAATTAAATACTACATGATCACTGACTTCAAGAATTTCATCCATTTCCTCATCTTTATAAGCTGGAGAAAATGTGTGCACTTCTTTTTTCATTTCTTCTTTTCCAAGCGTTGCCTCATATAAGCCACTACTCGTTACTCCATCCAAATACTCTCCTATTAAAGGAAAGACTTGATACGTAGAGAACGCTTTACTTGCCAACAGAATATGAGCACCTGTTGTATCTATAACATCTTTTAGAATTTCAAGATTATGAAGGAGGGCTTTTTCATCTATGACATATGCAGGGGTGTGAACTTTATCCTGCCACATATTCATCAACCAACGTTGGATTATGTTGCACATTCCAAGGCAATCCACATTTCATGAGTGCTTCCATAAATGGATCTGGATTGAATTCTTCTACATTGTAGACTCCTGCTTTTTTCCATTTTCCTTGTAGGATCATAGTAGCCCCAATCATTGCGGGTACTCCTGTTGTATAGGAGATGGCTTGTGAACCAACTTCTTTATAACATTCTTGATGATCGCATACATTATAGATATATAAAGAGTGTTCTTTGCCATCTTTTATTCCTTGGAAAATACAACCGATATTGGTCTTACCAACAGTACGAGGTCCAAGAGAAGCTGGATCTGGTAATACCGCTTTTAAAAATTGAAGAGGAACGATTTCTTTTCCTTCGTACAAAATTGGTTCAATAGAAGTCATACCTACATTTTCTAAACATTTTAGATGTGTTAAATAACTTTGACCAAATGTCATAAAGAAACGAATACGTTTGATTCCTTTGATGTTGTTACCAAGGGATTCTAATTCTTCATGATGTAGTAAGTACATGTCTTTTTTTCCTACCATATCAAAGTCATATTCTCTTTTGATTTCCATTGGTTCTGTTTCTATCCATTTTCCTTCTTGCCAATAACTTCCCTTTGCGCTTACTTCACGAATGTTAATTTCGGGATTGAAATTTGTCGCAAATGGATACCCATGATCCCCTCCATTACAATCTAAAATATCGATATAATGAATTTCATCAAAGTAATGTTTTTGCGCATATGCACTAAAGACCCCTGTAACACCTGGATCAAATCCACAGCCGAGAAGTGCAGTTAATCCTGCTTTTTCAAAGCGTTCACGATACGCCCATTGCCAGCTATATTCGAATTTTGCAGTATCTAAAGGTTCATAATTAGCAGTATCCATATAATCGACACCGTACTCTAAACAAGCATCCATAATCGTTAAATCTTGATAAGGAAGTGCTACATTGATTACCAATTGAGGTTGTACTTCCTTCATTAACGCAACCAATTCATCCACGTGATCCGCATCTACTTGTGCGCATGTTAGGATAGATGTTGTCTTTGTTTCAACGGCTGCCTTAATTGCATCGCATTTTGATTTTGTACGAGACGCAATACAAATCTCTGTAAATACTTCTGGGTGTTGTGCACACTTGTGTACGACTACGCTGGCAACTCCTCCAGCACCTATAATTAAAACTTTACTCATTTTCTTTTCCTCCAATAATCAATAGCAATTCTCTTAGTATTTTATTTGCACATGTGGTGGATACACCACTTGCATCGTAAACTGGTGATAATTCGCATACATCAAATCCAACGATAGAAAGATCTTTTAAAGATAAAAGCCCATCTAACAGTTCTTGAAAGGTGAGTCCACCAGGTTCTGGTGTACCTGTTCCACAAAAGATGGATGGGTCTAAAACATCCAAATCTAATGTGATATATACAGGAACATCTTTTAAAGAAGCACATACTTCTTTCATATCATGCAAATGAAAGGGATGAACATCACAATGTTCTTCTCCGAATTGAAATTCGTCTTTATCTCCAGAACGAATACCAAATTGATGAATGCGTTGACTTTCCATAAGTTCACTTATTCTTCGCACCACACAAGCATGGGATAGTTTTTCACCCAAATAATCATCACGAAGATCACAATGCGCATCCAAATGGATGACATGTACATCAGGGTATTTCTTTATGATAGAACGCATGACTCCTAGACTTACCAAATGTTCTCCTCCAATCATGCATGGGATTTTATCATCCTGTAGGATTTGATAAGACATCTTTTCAATGAGGGACAAGGATGCCTCTACATTTCCAAATGGGATATCTAAATCACCAGCATCAAAGATGGCACAATCTGTTAAATCCTTCTTTTGATAGGGAGAGTATGTTTCTATACCATAAAATTCTTGGCGCATCGTAGTACTTGCCATGCGTGTACCTGGACGATACGATGTTGTCGCATCCATTCCCGCTCCAAAGATTACGATATCCGCTTCTTCATAGGGAACTTCTTGTTCCAAGAAACCAACAATTCTTTTTCTCATTACGCTTCCTCCAACATAATTTCTACATACCGAGGTAGTGCAAAACAACCTCGATGTAATTTGGTTGTATAGTACTCACAAACAATACCTAGCTTTTCCCACTCTTCTATACTATCAAATGGGGTACAGTGTTTGGACGCAAATCCAAACATCCAATGTCCACTTGGATACGTTGGTATATGGGCTTGATAAGCAAGGGCAATGGGAAATCGACTTTTAATACAACGAAAGGCTCTCTTCATCGCTTGGGCGTCATCTTGATAATAGGGACTTTCCATCTGATTGATTAAGATGCCTTGTTCCTTTAACGCATTGAAACAGTTCCCGTAAAATTCTTTTGTGAATAAGCCTTCTCCTGGACCGAATGGATCTGTGGAGTCCACAATGATAAGATCGTACATATTTTCTACATTTCGTACAAAGCGTAAGCCATCTTCAAAGTATAGATGGACTCGTGAATCATCAAAGCTACTTGCTAAAGATGGAAAATATTCTTTACTAATGCGTACAACATCTTGATCGATTTCTACTACATCCATTTGTTCTACATATGGATACGCACATAAACGCTTGATGGTTCCTCCATCTCCTGCTCCTATGATTAATATTTTTTTGATGTTGGGGTTTGATGCCATTGCCACATGAGTAATCATTTCATGATATATAAATTCATCTTTTTCCGTTAACATAATTACACCATCCAATGTAAGTACTCTTCCGAATTCATATGTATCGAACACATCGATTTGTTGAAAGGGACTTTGAAAGGAATGTAGTTGTTTTTTTAAACGCATAGAAAACTTTACGTTTTTGGTGTGATATTCACTGTACCATAAATCTGTCATTGTAACTTCACCACCTTTATATGTTTGACTTCACTATCTTGGGTTCCCGTTAGGGAACATCCTTTTCTTCGAGCATATTCAATATGCGCAATCAATTCTTCACTCATACACTCTCCTGGTGCGATTAACGGAATTCCTGGAGGATAACACATGATAAACTCTGCACTGATGCGACTTACACTCTCTTGTAGGCGTAAGGTTTCGCAGTCACTATAAAATGCTTTCTGTGGCATCATTTCTACACAGGGTTCAACATATTCATTCATTGGCAATGCTTTCCCATAACGTCCATGTAAACGCGAAATTTCTTTTAAGGCAGAAATCAAACGCTCTACTTCCATCATGCGATCTCCCACAGAAATAATGGCTAACATATTGCCAATATCTCCAAACTCAATTTGAATTTGAAAATCATCTCGTAAAATATCATAAACTTCTTTTCCAGCCAATCCGATTCCTCGTGTATGCACACAAAGTTTGGTAGGGTCTACATCATAGATGTCATCTCCATTGATCAGTTCTCTACTAAAGGCAACGTATTCTTCCATCTTCCCAATCTCTTCTCGTGCATAATCTGCGAGTTCTACTACTTTTTGGTACACTCTTTTTCCTTCCATCACAAGAAAGTGACGTGTGATATCCAAAGAAGCCATTAACAGATAGGATGCACTTGTCGTCTGGGTTAGATTTAAGATTTGTCGAACATAACCTTCCTCCATAGATGGCCCAATCAACAATAAACTGCTTTGGGTAAGAGATCCCCCTGTTTTATGGGTGGAGACTGCAGCCATATCTGCACCTGCATCCATCGCATGAATTGGCATATTTTCTCCAAAGTAGAAGTGGGTTCCATGGGCTTCATCTACCAGTACTTTCATACCTGCCTCATGTGCCATTTCTACAATTGTTTTTAAATCTGAACAAATTCCATAATATGTTGGATTGTTAACTAAAATGGCTTTGGCATCTGGGTGTTGAACAATCGCTTCTTTTATATCATTGAGCTTCATTCCCAAAGAGATTCCCAATCCTTCATGAATGCCTGGATTGATATAAATGGGATAGATTCCTTGTAAGATCAATGCATTCATAGCACTTCTATGCACATTACGAGGCATGATAATTTTATCGCCTGGCCTACAAGTTGATAACATCATAGCCTGTACTGCACTGGAAGTACCATTCACCATAAAGAAGGCATGTGCAGCGTGAAAGGCTTGCGCACATAACTCTTGTGCTTCCTTGATGACACTGATGGGATGGCATAAATTATCCAAACACTTCATGGAATTGACATCCATTGAAAGACAATCCTCTCCTAAGAATTTCTTTAAATCAGGATTTCCCTTCCCTTGTTTATGACCTGGTACATCAAAGGAAACAATGCGTTCCTTACGATATTCACATAGGGCTTCATAGAGTGGGATTCGTGATTGATCCATTAGGAATTCTCCTTATGGGTTGGATAAATATTTTTTCCATGAAAGATTTCAATCATCTCTCTTCTTAGTTCATCACTAATGCTTAATCGTCTTGTAGGAGATAGTTCATAAGAATCAACTTTAAATAAATAATTTTGTAAATGTATATCTTTGATTAACATTTGGGTATGAAAGATATTGGATTGGTACACATTGACATCCACTGCGTCATAACGTCGTAGTGTATCTTTATCCACGAAGTCTTGAATGGACGTAATATCATGATCAAGAAAACATTTTGTTCCGTCCACTTCTCTTGTAAAACCACGCACTCGATAATCGATGCTGATGATATCCGAATCAAAACTTCCAATAAGAAAGTTTAAAACTTTGAGTGGTGTAATCTCTCCACAAGTAGACACATCAATATCTACACGAAAGGTAACAACTTTATTATCTGGATGATACTCAGGATAGGTGTGTACAGTCACATGACTTTTGTTTAAGTGTGCAACGACGCTACTTCCCTCTTGTGCAATCATGCCCTCCTCAGAAATCAACAAGGTAACACTTGCCCCCTGTGGTTCATAGTCCTGTTTGGCAATATTTAACACCTTCGCACCGATCATTTCTGTTACTTCACATAGAATGTTGGTTAAACGATCAGAATTATATTGTTCATCGATATACGCAATATAATCCATCTGTTCTCGTTTACTATTTGCATAACATACATCATAAATGTTGAAACTTAAAGATTTGGTTAGGTTATTAAACCCATATAAACGTATTTTCTCTTGCATCATAATCCCTCCACAAAAAAATACAGGCATATGCAAAGGCATTACCTGTATCATTGGACTTAAAAAATCATGTGCTCTTGAAAAAAAGCATATCATTCCATTCCTGGCTGATTGACAAGCAAATGCATGTGCATAAGTATCAACAAGTTTACACCTGTCTAAAATCGGCTTTTGACCTGGCTGTCCGTCTGGCCTTTCGAAAAAATGGTCAAAAATAAGAAATCTTTTTCTTATCGAGTGGTTTTTACCCACTCTCCAAAATTAGTGTGAAGTATGAAATAATATCTTTTTATCACGAGGTTATTATAAATGATTTTTTCATCATGTCAACAAAAAGTTTTATAAAGTATCCTAAGAAGTTTAATATATTAAACTTTACTTTCTTATATATGTGTACTGCTTTTCCTATTATAAATAATTTTTAATAATCATAAAAAAGCTATAATTCTTACTTTATATCTTCTCATAACAAAGATAATTCATACCGTTTTTTTGCATATTTAATCCCAAGAAAGTTTGACATCATTTTCCATACGCGTTACAATATGAGAAATATGGTTTTTTAGAAAGTATGGTGGCACAATGGACAAAAAAGGAATTTTATTTGATATGGATGGAACCCTCATTAATACCTATGAAAGTATCAATTTCAAACAGGCTTTAGGAGAGTTAAAAACAGTACAAAAAACACTCATTTTAAAGGTTCTAAAATCGCGTGTAAAAAGCTTTGCGGATTTAGAACGCAAAATTATGATGGAGATAGAAGACCCAAAAGAAGGTGAAGAAATCATCGCTCGTATTTCTCAGTTTTTATTGGAACATTATGACAATGCGCCATTAAAAAAAGATGCCCTTAATTTTCTTGAATACCTGAAGAATAAAGGCTATATCATCTGTCTTTGTACCAATAATGCAACTGAGGTTGTACAACATATTTTAGAAGAAAAAAACATCGCAAGTTACTTTGATTTTGTGGTTACATCCCAACAAGTCACAAAGGCTAAGCCTGATCCTCAGATGTATCTAGAAGCGATGAAAAACATTCATTTAACACCAGCAGAATGTTGTGTGTTTGAAGATACAGAAAGTGGTGTAGAGGCTGCTAGAAATGCAGGTATTACAGATATCTTTGTGGTGCAAGACAAAGATAAGAAAAAGTTTTCTTCCTGTATTACCATTCGTGATTTTTCTGAAAAATGTCTATATGAGTTATTATAATCCTTCACATATCATAGAAAGGTTGGTGAACGTCTATGGAACGAAATTATAAAATCTTTACCATTCCAAATATATTAACGTTTTTACGTATATTGATGATCCCCTTCTTCATATACTCTTATATGAATGGAGATCACCTCATGAGTGCAGGATGGATGTTCGCAAGTGGACTTACTGACTTTCTTGATGGATATATTGCCCGGCATTATCATCAAGTGAGCGAACTAGGAAAAACATTAGATCCTATCGCAGACAAATTAACCCAATTAGCAATTATCTTTGTACTAGTATTCACTGTCTCCTATATGTGGATTTTGTTTGCTTTATTCTTGATTAAAGAAGCTAGTATGCTAATTTGTTGGTTACGTCTTCAGGCAAAAGGAAAATACTTTAATGGAGCATTATGGTTTGGGAAAATATCTACTGCAGTTTTCTATATTTCTATGTTTTTGATGATTGCCTTTCCTATTGAAAAGACCATATATGCGACAATTTTAATGCTTATAACAGGATTCTTCCTGTCTTTATCCTTCCTAATGTACATGAAAACCTATCTCTCTATGTTACGTGATCTCTAGAAGATAAGGAGGTTTTCAAATGGATACAGAAAAACAAAGAGGTTTTATCATTCACTTTCTGTATTATAGTCTACTGATACTAACCATTTTTGTTTTTTTTCGTTATATTATCTATGCGATTATGCCTTTCCTTATTGGATTTATAATCGCTTTTCTTTTACGCCCTCTCATTGTAAAACTATCCAAACATGGTCATGAACGCTTTTTCTCATTGGTTGTCATTCTCTTATTCTATATGATACTTGCGCTTACATTGTCGTGGCTTTTAATGAAAGGGTTCTTTTATATCCGACAGTGGATGACTACCCTTCCTCAACTGTATGAACAATACATGGAACCTTATCTTCATACCTCTCTTGTATCCACACAGAACACCTGGAAAAACATTGATGGAAACACTGCACAAATCTTCACAGCAATTGCGCAAAGCCTACAAAATTCCCTATCCTCTTTTATTATGAACATATCCAAGTCTATTTTAAACAGTTTAACTTCCATTATGACCTCTATTCCAAAAATCGCCGTTTCTTTCTTCTTTGCAATACTTTCCTCTTTCTTTTTTAATTCCGATTATACCAATATGCTAAAATTTTTAAAACGAATCCTTCCCACAAACGTTCAATTTACACTTTTAGAAACCCAACAGTTTCTACGTACGACTTGTTGGCAGTTAAGCATTGCCTATTGTAAACTCATGGCTATCACCTTTATACAATTATGCGTTGGATTATATGTTCTTGAAGTTGATCATATTCTTTGGATTGCCATTGGTACAACGCTATTTGATATCGTGCCAATCCTTGGAACGGGTGGAGTTTTAATCCCCTGGTCCATTATTATGTATTTAAATAACCAACCGAAACTAGCCCTTGGTTTGATTATTCTACAACTCATCATTACCTTAACTCGTAATATATTAGAACCAAAAATCATTGGCAAACAATTAGGATTACACCCCTTAATCATGTTGATATGCATGTATCTAGGAATCAAATTATTCGGAGTTTTAGGCCTTGTTACGCTTCCTCTACTTGTGCTAATCCTTACAAATAAAAACCGTCTACAACCTTCATAGACGGGTATTTATATATCCTATAATCAACTAATCGCAACTTCCTTTGTGTTCATAAAAATATTGTTCTACAAAGGAGATAAGCTTTGTTCCATCTTCAAAGTCCTTACCTTTTATAATACTTGCGATATACTCATCTCCAGATTGATTCACTATGCGGTGTTCCTCATCCATATCCACTTGATAGGAATACGTATTGTTATCGATAGAACAACTCATATACGCAGATGTTGTAAGGGTTTGCTTTGTGCTTTTTGGGCCAATGGAAAATAAGAAGATACTGATACAATTGATGATGATACACACAACCATTAAAACTCCTATAAATTTCAAAATTTTAATTACTATTCCAGCAAGTTTTTCTGTATTACTTACCTTTTCTACAATCACATCACGTATGTCATTTCCAACAAGTTCATCCAGGCTGATATGAAATAGTTGTGATAGTTCCTTTGCCTGTGCAAGATCGGGTGATGTAATGTTATTTTCCCAATTCGAAATTGTTTGTCGACTTACATTCAATTTTTCTGCCATATCTTCTTGAGAATAATGTGCATTTTTTCGAAGCTTTAAAAGTTTTTCTCCTATACTCATATTGACTACCTCCATATGCCCTTATTGTAAATGTAGTGATGAATATACGCTATCAAAATTGTTTATCACTTACGCAAATTTAATTAACATTATATAGATTATATAAAAAAATACAATAAAAAAGAGGAAAACTGTTATTCTGTGCTTCCTCTTAGATATGAATTTTCTAATCTTTATCAATTTCGGATTTAACAATTTTTTCCGAGTCTTTTTCAATTTCACATTGATATTCTTTCGTACCTACATAGAATTTTATATCATATGTAGCTACGCCATGATCACTATCATTTTCAATTCTTACGTTTTGTATATCTGCTTTTGCAATTGAAAAGTGATCCGCCGCTAGTTGAACATAGGTCCATTGTTCTTCACTGATGGATTGCATAGTGGCGCTACTGTTCACATCTGTCTTCGTTTGTTTACGTTGTTTGGATTCTTTACTTATGATTTTACCATTTCCCGCATGAATATCATATTCATATGACATCGTATCGCTTTGAAACTCAAAGGTATACTCATTGTCATCTTTATCAAATGCTTGTTTGTTAAAGTTTACTTCATTTGCATTAACACCAGCATCTTTCAGTGCAACGTCCATCGCCTCTTGTTCACTGATAGGTTCTGCTTTACTACATGCAAATAAAGTAGTCATCGCAAGTATCGATAGTAATACCATTCGCATAGTTTTCATATACATCCTCCTTCGAAATTAAACGATTTTTTCAAATACGGAAGCATCCTGATGACAGATTGGACAAATGAAATCGGCAGGTAGTGGATCACCTTCATAAATATATCCACAAACACTACACTTCCATCCAACTTTTTTCTCAGGGGTTGTTTCTTGATAACTTGGAGCGTTCTTTGGAGTAAGACCATTTTTTACTTGATGATAATACGCATATGTCATTACTTCTTCATTGCTGAGTATTTCTGCTTCTTCTAACTCACCTACAAATAAAATATGAGTGTCTAAATCTAAACTACCACTAACTTTTACACTAACGCGTGCCGCTACATGTTCTGTTAAATATGGAACGCCTGCTTCATCACGTAAAAATGCTAATTGATCAAATTTTTGAGTATCACGACTCGTGTGAAATCCAAATGTTCCTATGACTTCCATGTCTACACCTTGAGTCAATACAACTGCACTAAATCGTCCAGACTCCTGTATCACTTTTGCTGTATCATTATTTTTATTTAATGCGATAGATAAACGATTAGGTGAATTGGTCACTTGAGCAAGTGTATTTGCAACACAACCTGCATCATGTCCATTATGTGAACTACTAACGATATACAAACCATAACTCAACTTAAACAAAGCTTTTTCATCCATAATACTCCTCCTTTTTAAGAATAGTTCTTATTTACACGTTTATTATGCGCCTTTTTCTATTGTATGTCTATAAAGATGCTCTATTCATCTATTTTATTGGTAATGTTATGTTGATATGAAAAGTGTTATACTATGGGAAAGGAGTGATTTTATGTTAAAAGAAATATATGAGCGACAAAGTATTCGAAAATATAGCAAGCAAGTAGTAGAAGAGGAAAAATTATTAGAAGTGTTACGTGCTGGTATGAATGCCCCAACTGCTAGAAATGCGCAGAGTTGGAGATTTATGGTGGTACATAATCGCAAAGCATTACAGGACATGGTTGACTTACAACCTTATATGGCCTTCATGAAAGATGCACCATGTGCCATTTTAGTTATGGGAGATATACAAACTACAACCGATCAAGGGTACTTATATTTAGATGGAGCTGCAGCCATTCAAAACATGTTGATAGAAGCTGTTCATCAAGGTCTTTCTACTTGTTGGTGTGGCATTGCGCCATTACAAGATCGCATCAAACTTTTCCAAGAATACTATAAATTGGTGGAAAATCTTGTTCCTATTGCACTTATTGCGATTGGGTATGGTGATGAGACAAAAGAAAAAGTGGATCGCTTTGATCCACAAAAAATATCATATTTCAGATAGTGCACAATTGCACTATTTTTTTAATAATGGGTCGATTGTATTCTTATTGATATCTTTTAATACTTTACAGCTATTATCAAATTTTGCTTGATCTACATCATTTAATTCTAATTTTATAATTTCTCGAATTCCTTTGCGATTGATAACTGCTGGAACACCAATATATAAATCTTCTTGTCCATACTCCCCATTTTGATATGCAGAGACTGTCAAAATGACATTTTCATCATTGAAGATAGCTTGAACCAAACGATTCAAAGATAGCCCGATTCCATAATACGTAGATTTTTTACGTTTCACAATTTCATACCCTGCTTGTTGAACTTGTGTATAAATGTCGTGAAGATCACACAGATTTTTTCCTTTTTCATCTAACAATTCCAAAAGATTTTTACATCCCACATAACTTTGTGTCCAAGGTACGAAGCTGCTATCTCCATGTTCTCCCATAATATATGCATGAATATTGCTAGTACTAACGTCTAAATATTCACCCATCATATAACGTAAACGTGCGGTATCTAAAAGTGTCCCTGATCCTATGATACGCTCTTTTGGTAGACCAGATACTTGTTGTGCAACATAAGTCATACCATCCACTGGATTGCTCGCAATCACAATGATACCATCAAACCCTGACGCCATAATTTGTTCTGTTACGCTTTTTATAATAACTGTATCACGTGCAGTTAAATCTAAACGAGTTTCATCTGGACGCTGTGTAACACCTGCTGTAATTACGACGATACCTGCATCACTACATTCTTCATAACCTCCAGCTTTAATACTTAGTTTTCCATGTGCATAAGGAAGTCCATGTTGTAAATCCATTGCCTCACCAATTGCTTTTTCACTGTCCACATCGATCAAAACCAATTCATCGATACCACCTGTATTTAAAAAACTGTAGGCCATACTCATACCAACAAATCCTGTACCTACTAGTACTACTTTTCTTTTTTCATTCATACCTTAACCTCCTCTTCTTAGTCTGTATATCATTTTACAAGATATACCTACTCTTATACATGTTGAGTATAGCATATGCAGTCTAAAAAGAAAAAGATAATGACTTCCACATTTCTTTGCAAAAAGTGACCAAAAAAAGACAAGATCGAGTCTTGTCCATATATCAATACATAATAATTATATAGCGCTTTGTATTTCTTCAAATGTTTGTGCGTTCATCAGTAATTGCGATACTTGTTGTAGTTGTTCTATGGTTAAGGTTGATAACCATGAAGATGCATCTACATTAAACTTAGTTTGGATGAGTTGATTCAAAAGCTTATTATAACCTTCTACTTTTCCTTTTTCCTCTCCTATTTTTAGTCCTTTTTCCTCTCCTATTTTTATCCCTTCATCATAATACCCTTGTTGAATAGCTTTTTGTTGTGCTTCTGCCATCTGGATTTGTTCTGCGAGTGTCCATATTTGTTCATTATCGCTCATTCGTTCATGTTTTTCCATAAGCTTTCTCACCACGCTTTCCTTTGTCTTTATTATATCATCGTCTTCATTGTTTTTAAAGAGATAACACATTTGTTCAAAAGCTGTTAATTCCTCCGTCTTTTTTTTCTTTACAATGTCGTTTATCACTGGTAAATGTATGTACGTTCTATGTATTAAGGCATGTGTACTTTCTTCCTTTCCTTCTTCATTTCTCATTTGATACTTCATAATCAGTTTCCCTTTATCTTCAGAATAGTTATCCATAAAGATAATTTGATACACTGGTTTTAAATCTAAATAATCCTCTCCTTCTTTTAGTTGTTTCTCTAACATCTTTGCGCCATAATACTCAAATCGATTCGTTAGATTTGTAAGTAATCCTTCAACTTGCATCTCCATGTCATATTCATTTCCATGGATGTCTTTTACGTGCACATCCAATATGATTTTCTTACCTGCAAGTGCTTCTGGATCCATTTCAGGGTTTACCACAATACTATCTACTGGGTCAATCCCTGTAATCTCCTTAATCATAAAGTGACGAATCATTTTGGAATCTTCATCTTGTGAAGATAGGGCGAATTTGAAGAACACATCATTTTTATAGCTTACTTTTGTTACATCTTTTGTAGCCATATATATCATCTCCTTTTTTGTTCTTACACTTTATATATACGAGATGAATTTTAAAATTCCTAAAAAATCAACAAACTTTATACTTAATTCTCAATACTTAACATATTGGATAGAAAAAAGGACTGCTATGCAGTCTAAAGTGGTAAATCTTTTTTTTGAAAAGCAATAATTCCAATCGAATAAAGACATATTCCAATACCAATCATATACATAAATGAATTCATATATCCACTTCCCTCAATTATTTTTTGTGTATCAAACAAGGTATTTAAAGTAAAATACTTCAACATATTCAAATCATCTGATAGCTTGATAAATAAAGAAATAACAAAAAATGCAATCGGAATACCCGCGCCAAGCGTTAAGGAACCCTTAGAAGTATTGAATATGCATGAACAACAAAAACAAATAGAGCTGATGACAAAATGATATAGAAAACATCCCATATTCATCATTAGAAAAGTGTCTGTATCTAATGCGCCTTTTTGAAATATATCCGCAGCTAGATAACCAATGAATGACGCAGTTCCCCACATTACCATTAGAGATATAACAAAGTAAAAGGCCGATGTAAGTGTAATTTTTCTACGCGTCAATGGCGTCGATAGCAAACAAGCCATACTACCACGATCAACTTTCTCTGCAATCAAACGATTTCCTACCATAATCGAATATACCATTGGAAATACAATGGCCATTAATGCATAAAAGGAATTCGACATAAAACTTATAAGTGTGCCATTATTACCAAAGATATGACCTAACGCCGTACCCTTCGTCACAACCTTTAAATCTTCCACTGTGCTTGGTGTAAACACATAGCACATAACAACCAAAAATACACATAATATAAAAGTAAACGCACATAAAAACTTGAGATTGGATTTTATGGTTTGTCTTAATAGAGGAAAACTAATCATGATGTTCACCTCCATAAAACTGCATGAAATAATCTTCTAAATTGTGTTTTATTTCTTTTAAATATTTCAAATGAAAAGCAGATAAGGTACGTAATAATTCATTGATGCTCGCATCGTTTACATGTACAATCATTTGCAGTTTATCTTGTAGAACATCAGTTTTTTCGAATGGAAGCTCACACATCAACGCAAATTCTTCTTGTTTGAAGAACTCTATCTTATATGATTTCTTTCGACTATGACGTAATTCATCCGCATTTTTTTCTTCTATGATCCTTCCATCTTTGATAATACCAACTCTTGTACAAGTCCTTTCTACCTCATCAAACATATGAGAAGACATCAAAATTGTAGTGCCTTTCTTTTTTTCTTGTTCGATAAGTTCTACAAATCGATTTTGCATTAATGGATCCAATCCGCTCGTTGGTTCATCTAGAATTAACAAGGATGGTTCATGCATAAATGCAGTCACAATCCCTACTTTCTGTTTCATTCCTTTTGACATACGTTTCAAGGAAACACTTGTATCAAGTTCAAACAGTTGGATAATTTCATCTGCACGATTCATAGATTTCATATGACGAAGTTTCGCAATCATTTTAATATATGCACTTGCCTTCATATCATTTGGAAAGGCTATTTCTCCTGGCAAGTATCCTACACTATTTTGTATTTCTTTTTGTTTACTCCAACAATTCTTACGTCGTATGGTAACACTTCCTTGATCTGCTTTGATAAATCCCATAAGATGTCGTATAGTAGTTGTTTTTCCTGCACCATTAGGTCCTAGGTATCCATATACTTCTCCCTTATGAATTTGCATAGAAATATTAAAGATTCCCTTACCGTGTCCGTAATCTTTTGTTACATGATCTAGCTTAATGACACTCATACACAACCCTCCAAACTTCTAACAGTTATTTCTTATGCTCATTATAAAATTCTTTTAACTCGTCTTTTATATTTTGAGGCAAATCTTTTTTCTTAATTCCTTGTATCGCCGCCTCTAAAGAATATAAACGATGAATACAAGCACTCTCATCAATTTGTTGAATCTTAAGCCATGCTTGTTTTGCGCCTACATCTTTTAAGTCTTCTCCTGACAAAATACCCACTTCATATAATTGATCTACAATAAATGGTCCTAAATTTGGCAAACTCCTTAATTCACTCATAACGTCCTCCTTTGTGTTATCTTATAAAGTATATGAATAGTATATCACAAAATAGTTTAGAATCTAAAAAGCTTATGTTATGAGTTGTATTTTAATAGTAGTATTTATAAAGCAATACAAAAATGGGTGTAAAAAGAAGTTGCCATGGCAACTTCCTAATAGTTACATAAATGGATTCCTTATAAATCATCCACAAGAGCACTAGACTTCGCATATGCACTAGAACGTGCTTCAAAGAAGTCTGTTTTGATAAGATTGGCATTGGCATACATAGAAACCCATTCCATAGATTTTGGTTCATTTTCAAATCCTTCATATAAAACACCAAATCCTAAAGAGGTGCTTCTTAGATTTCCCAGGTAATGTATATAATCGGAAATCATCTCCATAGTAAGTCCTTCCATATCATTCCCTAAAACATATTCACCCCACTTGATTTCCTCTTCAACACCTTGACGTAACATATCTTTATAAGTCTCGATTAATTCATCACGAAATAGTCTAGGCTCTTCTTTTTGTAGTTCTAAAATCATTGAGCGAAATAACCAAAGATGAGTATTTTCATCACGGTTGATATAACGTATTTCTTGGACAGATCCAGGCATTTTTCCCATTCTTCCAAGGTTATAAAAGAACATAAATCCAGAATAGAAATAAATCCCCTCTAAGATATAATTCGCCATAATTGTTTTCATAAGATGTTCACCATCTCGATGTTCTTGAAAATCATTATATAAATCTCCAATAAACTTATTACGTTTTAGTAAGTGTTCATCATCTTTCCATTGATATAAAATATCGTTTCTTTCTTGAGGTGAACAAATGGAATCTAACATGTAGCTGTAACTTTGTGAATGCACAGCCTCTTGAAAAGCTTGTATCGTTAAACATAGATTCACTTCATTCGCTGTAATATAATCTCCTACATTGGGAAGATTGGCTGTCTGTATGGAATCCAAAAAGATAAGAAAGGATAACGTTTTATCATAGGCGCTCTTCTCTTTCGAGGATAGCTTTCGATAATCCTTTACATCCTGGTTTAAGTTGATTTCTTCTGGAATCCAGAAATTGTTCATTGCTTGACGATACCAATCAGAAACCCACGTATATTTCATATTATTAAAATCATTTAGATTGGTTGTGTTTCCATTGATCATCATTCGTTTATTTACTTCTATATCTCCAAGTTCATTAAACAAGGGTTTCTTCCTTAATTGTTCTTTCATAGGTTCTCCTTCTAGGATGCACATGATTCGCATTCTTCTACTTCTAGTGATTTACTTCGTACATAATATATTGTCTTTACTCCATATTCCCATGCATGAATATACAATGTGAGCACTTGGCGTAATGTAAACTCATTGGTGATATATAGATTTAGGGATTGTGCTTGATCAATATGACGTTGACGAATACCTGCAGCCTTTACAATCCATTCTTGATCGATGAGATGTGCATTCTTATATAACCAAAATGTTTGCGCATCTAAATCAGGCGCAACACGAGCAATCATACTTCCCTTTTTCTCTTCTAAATAATATTTGTTCATGATCGGGTCAACACCCGCAGTTGTCCCAGCAATAATAGAAGTTGAACTTGTTGGCGCAACTGCCATTAAGTACGCATTACGCATTCCCTGTTCATGCACTCTTTCTTTTAAGTCTAACCACTGTGTACTATCATAGCCACGTTTTTCAAAGTAGTTTCCATTTTCCCAATCACTTCCTGAAAATACGCTATAACTTCCTTTTTCTTTTGCTAGAAGACTGCTTGCTTCAATTGTAAAGTAATTGATCTTTTCAAACAATTGATCTACAAAGTGAAGATGTTCTTCACTTTCAAAACGTAAATTTTGTTTTACTAGCATATGGTGATATCCACTCACGCCTAATCCTATAGGACGATATTTACGATTCGTGATCTTCGCATATTCAAGTGGATAATAATTTAAATCGATAACATTATCTAAAGCTCTTACCACAACACGTATTACATGTTGAAGTTCCTCTTCATTCGAAACATCGATATTTCCAAGGGTCAAGGAAGCCAAATTACATACAACGAATTCTCCTGCTTTGCTTTTCTCCACAATGATGGTTTCCCCTTGTACTTCTACAACTTCTTTTTCCAAAAGTTCAAACGGTTTCATGTTTTGTGCGATTTCTGTACACAAATTACTACAATAGATCATTCCTTCGTGTCCATTTGGATTCATACGGTTGACATGATCACGATTAAAGGTAAATGGAGTACCTGTTTCTACTGCGGACTTCAAAATCAATCTTACGATATCTTTTAAACTCATTTCTCGTTTGGAAATTCGACTGTCTTGTACACATTCAAAATATTTTTCTTCCCACTCTTCACCATAACTATCTTCCAAGTGGTAACCTTTTATCTTCGCAATTTCATGAGGGCACATAAAATACCATGAGGCATTGATATCTTCTTTTACCATTTTCCAAAATAAATCTGGATAACAAACAGCTGGGAAAACATCATGTGCTTTCATACGATCATCACCATTGTTTGTGCGCAGATTTAAAAACTCTGGTAAATCTTTATGCCATGCATCTAGATACACGGCAACTGCCCCTTGACGAACGCCTAATTGATCAACCGCTGTGGCAGTATCATTCACAAGTTTAATCCAACGTATAACGCCTCCTGCAGCTCCTTCAAAACCACGAATATCACTACCATTCGCACGAACCTTTCCAAAATATAGACCCATTCCTCCTCCATACTTCGAAACTTGCGCAAAGTTTTCTACACTCTTATAAATATTCATTAAAGTATCATCTACCGTATCAATAAAACAAGAAGACAACTGATGATATGGTTTACGGGCGTTTGACATGGTAGGTGTAGCCATGGTTACTTTTAAAGTACTCAAAATGTCATAGATTTCTTTTGCCCATTTCACACGATCTTTTTCAGGTAATGCTAAATGCATCGCAATCCCCATAAACATTTCCTGTGGCGTCTCTAAAATTTCATGTTGATGTGTCGTAATCAAATAACGCTTCAAGATTAAATCAAGTCCACTAAAGGTAAACAGATAATCTCTTTCATCTTTGATATATCGTCCCAATTCTTCAATCTCGCCCTCTTGATAAGCATTGGTAATATATTCTCCATAATATCCTTCTTTTGTTAGGTATTGTAACTTTTCTAAGAATGAATGGATGGCATGGTGTTGCATACGCGCATCAATCTCATTATGAATTTGATACGATAAAAAACAAGAGGCGATGTATTCCCACTTAGGAGCTTCTTTACGGATCAATTCTACACAAGCTTTAATTAACATTGATAAACGTTCTTCTCCGTTCATATCATCCTTTAAAAATGTTTGTAGTTTCATCAACAAGTCTTTCATAGAATATGCATCTTCAAGATATTCTTTTTGTACACGTAAAAGGATTGGTAAAATTCCATCATCCTTCACAGCTTTTACAAACTCCTGTAATATCCCTCTATTCTCACTACGTTTTTGACGATATAAAATATAACTCTTTGCCTCTTTATAATACTGATGTGACATCAGTGTCTCTTCTACTTTATCTTGAATACGCTCTACACCAACATGCTCTACATCAGCCATTACACTCGTGCTTATTTCTTTTGTGATTGCATCTAATGTTGATTCTTCAATGGATGTAGATGTACTAAAAAAAGCTCTTCTAATCGCTTCCTTTATCTTACCTTCATCAAAATTTTGAATAGAACCATCTCGTTTTATTATTTCCATATGCATACCTTCCTTATGTTAACTAGTATATAGAGAAATGTTATTTTTACGCAACTCTTTTGCCCAATCTACAAAATTAAAAAGTATACCCTTTTTAATTCATTGAAACCAATACCCGCCTTCTAACATAAAGCCCTGCAATTTCTTTGGTTATCATCATTTCAAAGGAAGGAAATTCATGGTAAAATACACCTAAGAGGTGAATACTATGAACTTACGTTATGGCATTATAACTTGCGCTACAATCACAGATCGCTTCATGCATGCGGTTTTAGAATATGGAGATACATTAGTTGCGATTGCCTCAAGAAGTCTTGAGAAAGCACAAGAGAAAGCACAAGCATATGGTATCAAAGCCTATGGAAGCTATGAAGAATTATATAAAGATGAACATATTGATGTTGTTTATATCGCCAGCAACAACGCAACACATGTACAAGAGATAAAACAAGCACTTCATTATGGATTGCATGTGATTTGTGAAAAACCCATTGCCTTATCCAAAAAACAAGCAAACGAAGTGTTTGAACTTGCGAAAGAAAAGGGCTTGTTTCTCATGGAAGCGCAGAAAAGTGTCTTCCTTCCTGTCATGCAAGATATCAAACAACACATACAAGCACAAACATTTGGACACCTTCATCAAATAGAAATGAGTTGTTCCTTTCCAAATCCTTCTTCCCCTTGGATGCACGATCCCACACAGGGTGGTGTAGTGTATGGAAGTGCAAATTATACTCTTGAGCTATTAGATTATGTATTAGAACCAAAAACCACTACAATACAAGCAAGTGGATTGTTTGAAAGCACACAAACATGTGAGCGTGTAAGTATGAACATCGTGATGGATGATACCTTAATCAATAGTCGTATTTCTATGAATGGAGATACCTTACATCATGCAATTTTTTATTTTGACCAAGGTTATATACATGTGCCTTCTTATTGGAAAGCAAGAGAGTATACCATACACACACAACAACAAACAACTACCATCCAACACCCTGTGGATTATGAAATGATTTACGAGGTAGCACATATTCATGAATGTATAGAGAAAGGACTTTTAGAAAGTCCTATCATGAGCGCAAAACGTAGTATTACCTGTTGTACATTAGTTGATGAAATTAACATCCAAATTAGAAAATCATAATCCTTATAAACAAATGTCAAACATAAGAAAGCCATCGTAAAGGTGGCTTTCTTATGAAATATATTAACAAGAATGCTTCTTTTTCCCTAAGTCTTTACAAAAATCCTTTGTCTTGCAATATGGACATTCCAATTGAAACTCATCAAGCGCATGAATTTCAAAGATGATTTTTGTCCATCTTGGATGGAATTCTTGATGGCAATGTCTACATAAAAAAGTATGTTTACAAAGTATCTTTCCTTTTAGTATCCCTACAGCGATAAGGATAAGAATAGCGATGAAACAAATC
Organism: Amedibacillus sp. YH-ame6; assembly: GCF_053848845.1. NCBI lineage: Bacteria > Bacillati > Bacillota > Erysipelotrichia > Erysipelotrichales > Erysipelotrichaceae > Amedibacillus > Amedibacillus sp. YH-ame6. The sequence goes on along the minus strand of NZ_JBSPEZ010000031.1, from coordinate 3,462 downwards.
AGTAATACTTCCATTTCCTCCACCTTCCTTTAACACACAATGAGATAAATAATACTAAACCAAATGGCTAGAATTGGAATCGCAAAATACCATTTTTTTGGTTTCCCATTTTTCCACATTCCTTTCGCTTCTTCACGAAATTCCTCAAACAATTCTTTTGGAATCCACTTCAAGGTCCATAGGATCAAAGCTGGTAGGATAATAATATCATCAAAATACCCAAGAAAGGGAATAAAGTCTGGGATGATATCAATGGGAGATAGTGCATATGCCACTGTAACTGCCGCAAATATTTTTGCTATACGAGGTGTCTTGTTACTTTTTAAGCATAGAAACAGAGCTGGAATATCAACTTTTAACTGTTTAGCTCTTTCTTTTATATTCATATAAGTTCCTCTTACATTAGACTCGCTATATTTTATTTGTATCCATACATATACTTATTGTGTAGTTTATTGTACCGCAAAATCAAGTTGTACAAGTTTCTTTCCATTGGGTAGAGGTTGATGAGTTTCTTTTATGAAGTCGTATCCGATTGCTTGTAATGCTTCTATCAAAGGAAGTTCCTCCATTTGATGATGAATTTTATTAAGATTATCAAATGCACGTAGATATGGAGAATCTGATATCCAACCATCTTCTTCGTTCATTTGTATTATACAGGATACAACCTGTGGTTGTACTTGTTGCACCACCTTCTGGAAAGCTTCATATCCAATATATTCAATCAATAAATTCGCAATCAGTAACTCTGCTTGAGGAAGTGTATTCGCTTCTTTCAAGAGGTCTACTGCTAGACAACAAAGTACATCTTTGAGATGCACATATCTGCTCTCTACTTCTTTCAAATAGGCTTTGTTGATATCCACTCCATACACTTTGGTATACTGTTGTGGATCGATGTGTATAAGACCATTTCCACCCGCAATACCAAGAATCATGACAGAGTGAACGGGGTATGCAGAGAATTGTCCCTTCATCATTTCATTCATGGTTTGTAGCTGAAAAACAGAATCCAACTTCATATGATTTTCATAATCTGAAAGTGGTATTTCTTCCCAAGGATTCTTCATACTATTCTCCCTTATTTCTAGTTCCTTCTTCTATCTTTTGTATGGTATCTTCTCGTATTACTTCTCTAAGAGCTGTTAGATAGCTTGAAAAGGAAACTTTATCATTTGCATATATTTTATTGAGTTCATATTCATGTGGAATCCACGTTGATAAATCCGATGCATTGTGTTGAATTACGGCCTCTAACCCATCGATTGCTTTATAGATTTTTGCTTCTATAGTCACTCGTTGTTCCATTTCTTCATAAAGTGAAATCATTTCTTTACTATAGTCACCTGGAAGTGAATGTACCCACGCATATAGTTTTTCTTTCTCTATTTCTTCATGCTTCTCTGTCTTTTCAAACGTAGGAATATCTCCTGTAAATGCTTCACCTAAATCATGAAGAATGCACATGACCATTACTTTATTCATATCTACTTCTGGAAATTCATCCTTCATAAAGTATGCCATTAAAGACATCATCCAACTATGTTCCGCAACGCTTTCACGTCTTCCCTTAGATGTATAACAATGTCTTGTAGTATCTTTTAATCGTTCACTAATTTGTACGATATCTAATAAATCTCTTGGTTTCATTATGGGTTCCTCTCTTTCCTAAAACTTTCACATTGGTTTTAAATTTTTATTCAATCTCTCCACAATCCAAGAGAAACGCTTTTGTTTTCCTTCTGTAGTTTTCGCATCTTTATATGCTTTCACATAAGTTTTCTTTACGGAAGGAGACATCGCTACAAAATTGGTATACGCTGGCTCTATGCCCTGTAGTTCACTCAGAAGTAAGTTGATATCCTCATTCTCTATTACAATGGTATGATTCACATCCCATTGACCATTTTCTTTTGCTTCTTGTATTTTAGCTCTACCAAAATCACTCATAGTTCCATTCTTTTCAAGTTCCATAACAAGTTTCTTATTCTTCTCAGACCATTTACTGTTCTTTCTATGTAAAGAAAAATATTTTACATAACCTGTTTCATTTAAGCTTTTCATTTGTCCGTCAATCCACCCAAAACAAAGTGCTTCTTCCAAAGCTTCACTTGCTTTTAACGTTGAAGATTTCTTAGCTTTATCAAAATACAACCATATTCCTTCACTGGATAAACAATGCTCCATTAACCAATCGCGAAACTCTTTGCGAGTTTCAAACTTCCTATAATCGTTCATACATACCCTTCCTTTTCCTATCCATGCATTATGAATAATTCAAAGCTTGTATATCAAATGTCTCTTATTTTGGTAATTGCAACCCCCAAAGCGTACCCTCTGCCTTCTTTGATACTTCATCAAAGGTAAGCGATTTTTTGTTTGAGCACTCCACTTTATAAGTGATTTTGGAGATATTTCCATCGCTTTCTTTCTATGTTAAAGACACGTGATTTTCATGGGTAAAAGAAGTTAGAAAACTACTTGCCTGAAATAATTATCGTTTTAAGTAGACTAGGTACTCACTTGTATCTTCTTCCAACTTCTTTTCTCCAGTAGGGTGAAACCCATGTCTTTTATAAAAAGATACTGCCCTTATATTCTTTTCTAATGCCCATAATTGACTCGCACTAAATTCATCTATCGCATACTTAATCAATTGCTCTCCATACCTTTTCCCTTGAAAAAACGGATCTACATAAAGTTTGCATATCTCTCTATCCTGCATTTGTAAAAAGCCTCTAATGATTCCATCATCCAGTACATATAAGTTTTCCAATATCTCTTCTTTGGTAAAGTAGTTATCTACCAAAGGTATTACTTGTAATTCATCAAAGGAAAAAGATTCATCTTGAAATATAGGAAAATAATTCATTCTATTATTGAAGACAAATATTTCTGCAATTCTACATGCATCTTCTTTGTTTGCTTTTCTAATACTCATGAGCGAACTCCTCTCTGTACTTATGTTCTATATTATTGTTGTTCGTTTGTTATTGGTGAAAAGAATTTTCCTTTATAGAAGTTTTCATTATCTAGTTTTGTTGCGGTTAATCGAAACATCACACAGCCATCTGGACAAACAATTACCTTGCTGTATTTACTATCACCACCAATATTTTCTAGATCGCCACCACTTCTTACCGCTTCCATAATCGGATACAATATCATCATCACTTTTGAACAAATTCCTTGCCCATCTTTATTGACTGGACAACCAAAACCACATGTGTAGGTATCTCCAATTTCTTCACCATTCCTACAATATCGTTCTGTACTATCGCCTTGTAAAAAACCAATCACTTCTATTTTAAATTCATATTCTTTATCATACCATTTTTTCATATATGCCTCCATTCTCTCGCTTCGCGCGAGCACAAATTTTAATGAAACCAACTCTCGCAATTTGTTCTATAATGTAATTAGGAAAGAAGTACACTACAGAGCACGCGGAGGTGAGTG